>NZ_JAIUJZ010000168.1:0-10085 GCF_020176775.1 Saccharopolyspora sp. 6M | reverse complement strand
GGGTTCCCGGGGGCCCCCCCCGCTTCCTCTTTTTCGGCCGGGGCCGCCGCCCCAACACCAAAAACCCCCCCCCCCGCGCGGGGGCCGCTGAGGTTCCGCCACCCCACCCCCACGCAGCAGAAGCAGCGAAAAAGCAAGACGGGCTGCGTCTCGTGGGGCTGAGACGCAGCCCGTCCGGCTGCCATCACCCGGTGACCGGGCTCCCGATCACTCCGTGATCAGGGTCAGGCCGTAGGCGTCCAGGATCTCGTTGACCGGCTGGAAGTAGGTCGTACCACCGCTGGTGCAGTCGCCCGAACCACCGGAGGTCACGCCCTGCGCCTGGTCACCGGCCAGCCACGAGCCGCCGGAGTCGCCGGGCTCGGCGCACGCGTCGGTGCGGGTCAGCCCGGTGACGGTGCCCTCGGCGTAGTTCACCGTCTGGTTCTTGGCCTGGACGGTGCCGCAGTGCCAGCCGCTGGTGGAGCCGGACCGGCAGATCGAGGCGCCCTCGGCGGCCTCGGTCGAACCGGCGACGCCGACGGTGCCGCCCGCGTAGTCGTTCACCAGGCCGCGCGGGGTCTCACCGGAAGCGACCTCCACGTAGGAGTAGTCGTCCCCGGGGAACGAGGAGCCCGCGAAGGTGCCGGACGGCGTGCTGGTGGTGTCGCCCTCGCTGCCGCAGTGCCCGGCGCTGACGAAGCCGCCCTCCACCGAGAAGCCGACGGAGCAGCGGGCGCTGCCGCCGATCGTGTAGGCGTTGCCGCCGATCACGTCGGCGAGGATGCGCGGGGACTCCGCGGATTCGACGACGCGCACGGCCTGCGCGCCCACCCCGGTGGCGTGCACGAACTCGTTCGCGGCGGCACCCGCGCCCTCGGCGGCGGTGACCACGACCGAGTTGGCGGCCGAGTCCAGGTACCAGCCGGTGACGCCCTGCGGCGCCTGGCGGGTGTTGAGCCCGTCGACGACGCCGGCCAGCTGCGCGGTGCTGTGCTCGACCAGCTTCGGCTCGGCGCCCGCGGCGCGGATCTCGTCGACCAGGTTCGCGTCGGTGGTGCCGACGACGAGCTTGCCCAGCTCGGCGTCGTAGCGCGAACCGCCGAACGCGTCGGCGAGCACGCCGCGCAGCGTCCGGTCCGCGGTGTTGGCGATGGCCTCGCTGTGCAGCCGGGCCTGCGCCTGGTCGGCGGTGAGGCCGAAGTCGCGCTGCATGGCTTCGAGCTGGGTGGCTGCCTTCTCCAGCGGCGCGGGGGCGACGGTCGCCGAAGCGGGCATGGTGAAGGCGGCGACGGTTCCGGCCGCCAGCACGATCGTCCCGGCCATTCTGGCCGCGAGCTTGCGCGTCATAGGTGGGTCTCCTACTCCTTGAGGTGGGGCTCAAAGATCCCTACGAGGAGCCAGTATTGGTGGGGGCCACCGCCCGGCACATCCACCTTTCGACGCATCGACGCGCAAAAATTCCCGGTTATCCGGCATTCCGGCCGGATAACCGGGAATCGTCACCATTCGCTGCTCTCCGATCACGGAGAGTCGGGCTGCTCCTGCATTGCGGATTCGCCGCCCGCGGAACCCCGCTCGCCGGTGGGGCCGGACTCGGGCCCCTGCTCGCCGGTGGGCTGCGGGGCTTCGGAGGCGCCGGTCTCGCGGGTCGGTTCGGTGGCCTCGCTCCGCCCGGTCTCGGTGGTCTCGGTCGGTTCGCCGGAGGTCGGCTCGCCGGAGGTCCGCTCCGCGGATTCGGAGCTGCTCTCCTGCTGCTGCGAGGAGGTCGGTTCCGCGGATCCGGTCTCCTGCGGCGCGGGGTCGCCGGTGTCCCGGTTCGCCGCGGGCGTGAAGACCTTGCTGATCGTGGTGCCGCCGTCGCCGCCGGAGAGCGGCTTGCCGAGCACCCCTTCGAACCCGGTGATCAGGAGCATGCCGAGGCCGAAGATGAGGGCGCTGGTCGCGGCGACGACGCCCCAGCGGAGGCGGCGGCCGCGCGGCGCGGTGCTCGCCGCACCGGTGTCGTCCGAAGTCGCCGAGCCGTCCGAAGCCGCCGTGCCGCCCGAAGCCGCCGTGCCGCCCGAAGCCGCCGAGCCGTCCGCAGCGGCCGTACCGCCCGAGGTGACCGCCCAGTTCAGCATCCGGGTCCGCGCTTCCGCGGGGTCGAGCCTGCGGGTCGCGTCGGGGTCGCGGTCGACCTGCTCACCGCCGGGCCAGTGCATCCCGGGCGCCTGGATCCTGCGGGTGGCCTCGTCCGCGGGCGGGGCCGGGCGGGACGCCGGGGCGCTGGCGGTGGCGTGCTGCCGGATCGCGGTGGTCTTCTTGATCCCGGCGCGGGCGACGACGACGTTCGCCTTGTCCTTGGTGACCTCCAGCTTCTGCTTGGTGGTCTCCAGGGAACGCTGGTACAGGGCACCGCCGACGGTGATGACGACGCTGGTCAGACCGGCTCCGAACACGGTTCCCGCGACTCCGAGGTACGAGCCGAGGAACGCCGCGGTCACCGAGGCGAGCGCGCCTCCGGTGACCTGCGTGGCGGACAATTCGATCTTCTTGGATTTCTTTTCCGCGGGCTCATCGTCGTCGGTTCCGGTCGCCCCCCGTTCGACATTCTCCTTCGCCACTGTGGCTCCTACTTGATCTGGTGCGCGCTCTCTCGAACCTGTCAACGGATGATCTCGCCACAATTCTCCCGATTGTTGCGCTTTCGTGATGACTACCACTTCGGGTAACGAGGAGAACACCCGCGGATTTCGATCTCGGCGGCGTCCGAACGAAGCGAGGAGGGCGAACCGGCGTTGCGCCGGGCAGCGGAAACCGCGCGCCGCGGAGGCGCGAACCGGTGGCCCCGAAAAGGGGCGCTGCGGTCTCCGGCGGCACCGTCGGCGCGGGAGACAGCGCGGGACCCGGCTCGGTGCCGGGCCGGTCGATCACTGCGGCGGGTTGAGCCGGGCGACGAACTTGTACCGGTCACCGCGGTAGATGGAGCGGACCCATTCGACGGGTTCGCCAGCGGAGTCGAAGGAGTGGCGGGACAGCAGCAGCATCGGCAGGCCCACGTCGGCGCCGAGCGTCTCGGCCTCCTCCGGGCTGGCCAGCGCGGTCTCGATGGTCTCGTCGGCGTGCCCGAGCTCCACGCCGAAGTGCTCGCGCAGCACCCGGTACAGCGAGCCGCCCGATTCGAGCCGACCGGTGAGGCCGCGGAACCGGGACAGCGGCAGGTGGGTGGTCTCGATGGCCATCGGTTCCCCGTCGGCCAGCCGCAGCCGCCGCAACCGCAGCGCGGCCGAGCCGGGCCGGGTCCCGAGCAGGGTGGCGAGCTCCTGGTCGGCGGGCTCCTCGACGACCTCCAGTAGCCGGGACGCGGGCTGGCGGCCCTGGGCGCGCATGTCCTCGGTGTAGCTGGAGAGCTGGAGCCGCTGCGCGACCTTCGGCTTGGCGGCAAAGGTGCCCTTGCCCTGCACCCGCAGCAGCCTGCCTTCGACGGTGAGTTCGGCGAGCGCCTGGCGCACGGTGGTGCGGGAGACGTCGAACTCGGCGGCCAGCGCGCGCTCGGTGGGGATCGGCGAGCCGGGGGGTAGCGAGCGCAGCATGTCCAGCAGGTGCTGCTTGAGCCCCCAGTACTTGGGTTCGCGCTGCGCGCGCACCGGGGTGTCCGCCCCGCCGGACACCGACGTTTCCAGCATTCGTCCTCCTACGCCGAACCTGCCGCGATGGCCGCCGCTCGATCACCCGATGTCCGGCCGCGGCCCCGGGCCGCCACCTCCCCGCACGAGGGGTGGCCGCACGCGGTGGCGGTGAGCTCGCCCACCCGCGCACCGCACCTGGCCCGTCCAGCATGCCTGAACGACGACACGCCCATCACGTTCTCCACAGTTTTCCCACATTGATGATCTTGGTCCGCACGCCGGGTGGCCGGAGCGGTGTCGCACGGGTCACGCTCGGGGGCACGGCACGTTCGATAACATTGGTCTAGACCTAATGGCCCAGCGAGAGGCACCCATGAGCGAGGCGAACCCCGGCGAGAACATGCGCGCCGAGATCGACGAGCAGCCGCGGATCTTCGCCGAGCTGCTCGAAGCCACCGACATCGCCGCCGTCGCGAGCACCATCGCGCAGCGCAAGCCGCGCTTCGCGCTGCTGGCGGCCCGCGGCTCCAGCGACCACGCGGCGCTGTACGCGAAGTACCTCATCGAAGTCCTGCTGCAACTGCCCGCCGGGCTCGCCTCGCCCTCCACCACCACCCTCTACGGCGCGCAGCCCGACCTCAGCGACGTGCTGCTGCTGACGGTCAGCCAGAGCGGCGGCTCGCCCGACCTCATCGAGGTCACCGAATCCGCCCGCCGCCGCGGCGCGACCACCGTCGCGATCACCAACACGCCGGACTCGGCGCTGAACGCGGCCGCCGAGCTCTCGGTGCACGTCCGCGCCGGGCAGGAGCTGGCGGTGGCCGCCACCAAGACCTACAGCGCCACGCTGCTCGCGCTGTACCTGCTGGTCGACGCGATCCGCGGCGGCACCGGGCAGGCCGCCGCCGGGCTGCCCGACCTGGCGCGGCGGGCGCTGGCCGAGAGCACCGCGGCGGTCGGCGAGGCGGTGCAGCGGCTGCGCTCCACCGAGCGGCTGGTCACCACCGCCCGCGGCTACTCGCTGGCCACCGCGCTGGAGGCGGCGCTCAAGCTCGCCGAGACGAGCTACCTGCCGGCCCGCGCCTACAGCGGTGCCGACCTGCTGCACGGGCCCGTCGCCGCCATCGACCCCGCCACCGCGGTGCTCGCGGTCAGCGGCGGAGGACGGGGCGGCGCCGCGATGCGCGAGGTGCTCGACGTGGTCCGCGAACGCGGCGCCGACGTGCGCACCCTCGGCTCCGGGCCCGCCGCGGAGCACCACATCCCGGTGCCCGGGTGCGCCGAGGAGCTGGCGCCGGTGCTGGAGATCCTGCCGGTGCAGCAGCTCGCCCTCGAACTGGCGCTGGCCCGCGGCGGCGACCCGGACCGGCCGCGCGGGCTGTCCAAGGTGACCCGCACCCGTTGATCGTCTGTTCGGGCGAACCCGCCGACGCCCGCTCCGCGCGGTGCCGAGACCAGCACGTTCGGTGCCGCGCGGGGAAACGCCTGCGTCGGCGGGGTCCGGCCGGAACATTAGAAGCCCGCCTCACCGAGGGGGCGGGGTGAGGCGGGCAGCGTCAGATTACGCCGAACGGGTCAGAAATGACCACCGTTCCGGGCCGGGAAAAACGCGGTTGCCCGGGATGCGTCGAAGATCCCCTTCCGAGACCACCGCCGCGCACGGAGGTCAGAGCTCGTAGACCTCGCGGGCCGTGCCGTCGAAGATCGCGGCCCGCTCGTGCTTCGACAGGCCGTCCAGCAACCGCGACGTCAGCTCCAGCACCTCGCGGTACGACGCCGACAGCAGGCACACCGGCCAGTCCGACCCGAACATCAACCGGCCCGGGCCGAACGCCTCCAGCACCACGTCGACCCAGGGCCGCAGCCGGTCCACGTCGGGTTCGCGGCCCCACCCGGCGGCGGTCGCCAGGCCGGACAGCTTGCACACCACGTTCGGATGCTCGGCGAGCTTGCGCACCGGTGCCGCCCAGCCTTCCGGGTCCCCGCCCACCGGCGGCCTGCCGCAGTGGTCCAGCACGAAGGTCAGCTGCGGGAACTCGCCCGCCGCCTTGAGCACCGCGGGCAGCTGCTCCGGCCGCGCCACCACCTCGAACAGCAGCCCCGCGTCCTCCACGGCGGCGAGCGCGCGCAGCACGTCCGGCCGGACCATCCAGTCCACGTCCGGCTCGGCCTCCACCCGGTGCCGCAGACCGCGCAGCCACCGGCCCGCCGGGTGCGACAGCAGCGGCCCCAGCTGCTCCCGCGCGGTGCGCGCGGTCAGGTCCACCCAGCCGACGACGGCGCCGATGCACTGCGCCGAATCGGCCAGCACCAGCATCTCGGGCGTCTCCTCCGGATCCGCCGCGGTCTGCACCAGCACGGTGGTGTCCACCGAGGTGCCGCGGACGGTCTGCGCCAGGTCCGCCGGCCGGAAATCGCGGCGCAGCGGTTCCATCTCGGGTCCGGTGATCCACGGCTGGTCCCGGACGTCGATGTCCCACAGGTGGTGGTGCGCGTCGACGGTCATCGCTCGCTCGTCCTTCCCCGGCTCCCGGCGATCAGCCCCACAGTGTGCTCGCCGCCCCGCGGGGACCTCGGGGCGGGCGGGCTTCCCGCTCCCGCCCGCTGCGGTACAACGGACGGATGCGGGAGTTGGTGCTCGGCCTCGACATCGGCGGCACGTCCAGCCGCGGCCCGGTCGGTCCCCGGGGCGGCCGGGTGCTCGGCAGCGGGTCCGCCGGTGGCGGCAACCCGAACTCGCACCCCCCGGAGCAGGCCGTCGCGCAGGTCGGGGCAGCCGCCCGCGCCGCGCTCGACGGGCTCGACGGCGCGGCCGTGCGGTCGGCGGTGCTCGGCATGGCCGGGGTGAGCGCGATGACCGACCCGCGGGTGGCCGGGCTGTTCGAGGACGGCTGGAAGTCCCTCGGGCTGGACTGCCCGGTGCGGGTCGTCAGCGACTGCGAGGTGGCGTTCGCCGCCGGGACCGGCGCCGCCGACGGCACCGTGCTCATCGCGGGCACCGGGGCCATCGCGGCCCGCATCGAGGACCGCCGCGAAGTGGCCGTCGCGGGCGGGCACGGCTGGCTGCTCGGCGACGAGGGCTCGGCGTTCTGGCTCGGCCGGGAAGCGGTGCGGCACGCGCTGCGCACCACCGACCGGGACGAAGTGCCGGGCACCGGGCTCGCCCGGGCCGTGCTGGAGCAGGTGCTCGGCGACACCGCGGGCGATCCGCCTGCACTGCGCAAGCGGCTGATCACCGCGGTGAACGGGGCCGCGCCGATCCGGCTCGCCGAACTGGCACCGCTGGTCACCGCCGACTGCGCGGCGGGCGGCGCCGGGTCCGGGATCGTGGCGCGAGCCGCGGCCGAACTCGCCGACACGGCCGTGCGAGCGCGACGGGACACCGGGCCGGTCGTGCTCGCCGGCGGCCTCACCGCGGACGGGAACCCGGTCGGCACCGCGCTGCGCGCCGAACTCGCCGCTCGGCTGCCCGGGGTGCCGCTGCCCGCGGCGGGGCCGGGCGCCGCCGGAGCCGCCTGGCTGGCCGCCCTGGACCTGACCGGCGAGCCACCCCGCTACCCGGAGATCTGAGCAGCGGGTTCGGTCCTGCGGACCGGGCTGGACGGTCGCGCGGCGGGTCGTGGCGGTGGCGGGGCCGCTCCGCCACGGGTTCTCAGCGGACCCGGGGCCGCGGGCGGCGAAACCTCACCCCTGGGCGACCCGCGGGTGCCGGAGCCCGGGGTGATCGGAGGGCAGGGCCTTCCGCAGCACCCACCAGCTGCCCGCGATGCACAGCGCCACCAGCGGCCAGGTCAGGACGGCCTGCGCCGCGCTGAGCGCCAGCACCGCATCGGCCAGCCACAGCGGGATGAACACCAGCAGCCGCACCGCGTACTGCCCGACCCACACCCAGCTGGCCAGACCGTAGCCGCGCAGCAGCGCCGGATCACGCCGCCACCGCTTCCCCTGCCCCAGCACCGCGCCGACGATGACGCCCAGCAGCGGCCAGCGGGCGGCGATGCTCACCATCCACATCAGCGCGCTGACCGCGTTGGTGACCAGCCGCGCCAGGAAGAAGTCCGCGGCGTTGCCGGTGTAGAGCGCGATCACCGCGCCGAGCAGCACCGCGAGCAGGCTGACCAGCACCGCCAGCGGCCGGTCGCCCCCGCGCAGCCGCCACACCCCGAGCACGGCGCCGACGCCGACGGCCGCCGCGCCACCGGCGAGGATCGATTCGCCGCCGAGCCACCAGCCGAGGCCGAACGCCACCGGCGGCAGGCTCGCGTCCAACGCGCTGGTGCGGCCGCCGAGCAGCCCCATCAGCGAATCCTGCTCGGACCGTTCACCGGTCCCCGAGATCTCCGGCCCGCCGTCTTCCGGGCCGGTCCGCGCCTGCCCCGTCTGCCGATCCTGCATCACGCTCTCCAGCCTGCCGCACCGGAGGCCGCCGACGCACCCACCGGCCTTCCGGCGGATGCGAATCACAGGCGGGGACGTGCGGCTCGAATGCCTGTCTTCCAGCTCGTTCGCGGTGGTGGGGGCCGCGCGGTCGGGTCGGCGTCCGCGGAGGTTCCGGGCGTGCCGGTCGGCAGTCAGCTCGCACTCGATCATGTCACAACAACGGCCACCGGTTTCGGGACGAACCGGACCGTTTCGCGCCGGGCGTCAGGCGCGGGCCAGGCGGGAGAGCTGCTCGGACAGGCGCTCGGCGACGGCCGCCCGGTCGGCGGGCGCGCAGGTCAGCACGTCGCGACCGTCCGGCGTGGTCTCGCCGAGCAGCGTGAACCGGCCCAGGTCGTTGTCGAACCAGGCCAGCCCGGCCGGGTCGCCGCCGCGGCGTTCACCACCCGAGACCTGGAAGTGCCCGATCCGGTAGCGGTGCCGCGAGGTGATCTCCTCCAGCGCCCGGGAGTGCGCGGCCCGCTCCGCCCGCACCGGCTCGCCCGGCGGCGTCGGCGCCTGCGGCAGCAGGTCGGCGCACACCTCGGGCAGGTCGTGCGGGTCGAGGAAGTCCAGCCGCAGCCCGCGCCCGTCGAGCACGCCCACCACCCCGACCTCACCGGTGGCGACCACGCGGGCCGCCAGCCGCTGCCCCGTGCGCACGTCGAGCAACCCGGCCGCGGCGATGGACACCTCGGACCCGCACAGCAGGTACAGCGCGTCCTCCACCTCCGGTTCGGGCCTGCCGTCGGCGGCGAGCCCGGCGGCTTCCAGCTCGCCCCACACCTGCCGCACCAGCCGGGCCCGTTCGTCGGCGGACTCCTCCGGCCGGGACAGTTCGAACGGGTACTGCCGGACGTCCAGGTTGAGCTGCTCGCCGAGGACGTCCACGGCGGGCAGCGAGAGGGCGATCGTGTCGACCATCGGCTGTCGCATCTCACCTTCGGTGCGGCGGGCTCGGTGCGGAGCCCGCCGGTCAGGGATCGGAGCTCGGTGCTCCTCAGAAGTCGCGGTACCCCGGCGGCGCTTCGCCGAGCACCGGCGGCGCCACCAAGCGGCCGCCGCCGTACTCGTCGTCGTAGACGTCGTCGGCTTCGAGCAGGAACTGCGGGCCGCGGTTGCCCTCGTCCAGCTCGCCCGGGCGGTAGCCGCCGGTGCTGAACTCCCGCTCGCGCGACTCGTGCTGGACCTCGTCGACCGCCGCCCAGGAGCTGCGGCGGGCGGGCCGCTGGCTGGAGGTGCGCGCCCGCGAGCTCATCGGGCCGAAGCCGCCGTCGGGGCGGGATTCGAACCGGTCGGGCTGCGGCGCCGGACGCGGTGGTTCGGGGCGCGGGCTCTCCTGCTGCTCGACGGGTCGCGGTGGCTCGGGTCGCTGCTGCTCGGCCGGGCGCGAGGGCTCGGGGCGCGGCTCCGGTTGCCGGGGTGGCATCGGAGGTCGCGCCGCAGCACCGGGCGGCGGCCCCTGGGGCGAGGGCGCCTGCGGCGGCGGGGCCCCGTGCGGCGGCATGCCCGGCCGGGGCCCTGCCTCCGGCACCGGTGGCACACCCTCCGGCGCCGGTGGCGGGCCCGCTGGGACCGGAGGTGCGCCCGCCGGGCCGGACGGCGAGCCCGCCTGCGCTGGAGGCGGCCCCGCAGGTGCTGGAGGCAACCCCGCAGGTGCTGGAGGCAGCGGAGTGCCGTGCGGCGGCGAAGCCTGCTCCGGTCCGGGTGGCGGCTGGGGCCCTGGCGGTCCCTGCTCCGGGCGCGGCGAGTTCTGCTCCGGACGCGGCTGGCCCTGCTCCGGACCCGGCGGGACCGGAGCACCCGGCGCAGGTGCGGCCTGCTCGGGTGCCGGCGGCAGCGGGGCGCCGGCCTCGGGCGGCGGCCCCTGCTCCGGACGCGGCTGCCGCACCGGGCCGGTCCCGTGCGGCGCGGCGAGCTGCTGCGGCTGCGGAATCCCGTGCGGCGCGGACTGCGGATCGGCACCGCCCGGCGGGGGGGGGGGGGGCCCCCCCGGGGCCCCCCCGGTTGGCGGCGGGGGGGGGGGGGGGCCCGGGCCGGGGGCCCGGGCGCCCCCGGCCCCCGCGGGGGGGGGGG
>NZ_JAIUJZ010000167.1:0-3543 GCF_020176775.1 Saccharopolyspora sp. 6M | reverse complement strand
CGCGCTGCGGCGCCGGCGCACCCCCGGCCGGCGGGGCCGGGGGCCCCCCCCCCCCGGGGGGGCCCCCCCCGCCCCCCCCGGGTCCACCCGTCCACGAGCGTCCCGCGGGCGGTTCCGGCGCTGTGCCGGGCCGACCGGCGGGCGGCGGCCCGGGGCGCTGCGGCTGCTCGAACTCGGCGGGCGGGCCGATCAGGCCGCCCGGCGCGGCGGGAGCCTCGGGCAGCTCGAACAGGTCCGGCGGCGCGGGCTGGTCGGGAGCGGCCTGCTGGAACCCGCCCGGCTGCGGACGGCCGCGATCGGCCGGACCGGGCGGGGGCGGCCCCGGCGGCGGGACCGGCCTGCCCGATCCGGGCGGTGGCGCGGGCGGACCCTGCCTGCCCGGAGCCGGTTGCGGCGGCCCGAAGCGGGGTTGGCCGGATTGCGGCTGAGCGGGCTGTGGCTGGCCAGGCTGCGGCTGGCCAGGCTGGAGCTGCCCGGACCGAGTCGGCCCGGGACGGCCCGGCTGCGGTTGGCCGGGGTGCGGCCGGCCGGGGTGCGGCGGCGCCTGCCGCGGCAGCGGCCCGGACGCGTGCCTGCGCTGGGCCTGCTCGGGCGGCACCGGCGAACCGGCGGGCGGCGGGCCCGGAACCGTGCCTCCCGGAGGCGGCCCGGGCTGCGCGGGAGCGGACGCGTCGAGCAGGTGCGGCGGAACCGGCTCCCCACCGGTCCGGGGCGGCTCGGGCAGCGGGAGCTGCCCGGAGGTCGGCCCTTCCGGGCGCACCGCGGCGGCCTGTTCCGGTCCGCGACCGGCCGGCGGCGGCCCGGACGGACGCGCCCCGGGCTGCTCCGACGGTGCGGGCGGGAGCTGCTCGGACTGCTCGGACCGGTCGGCGTCGGACCGGTCGGCGTCCAACCCGTCGGCGTCGAGCGGCGCCTCGTCGGGCCGCTGCTCGGACGGCCCGTCCTGCTCCGGCGCCTCGGGCTGCGGGAGCGAGCCGCTCAGCGGCCCGGAGAACCCGGCGGGCCGCCCCTGCGCGCGCGGCTCGTCGGCGGCCGGCTGCTCGGCGAGTCCACCCAGCTCACCGGAGAGCGCCGAGGTGCCCGCGGCGGGGTCGGGTCGTTCCGGCTGGCCGGGCCGCGGTCGCGGCGCGGGGCCGCGGCGCGGGTGCGCGAACCGGTCGCCGAGCTGCCCGATCCGGTCCCAGAGCACGAAGGGGTCGGGTTCGGCGGCCAACGCCGCGAACTCGGAGCGCAGGTCGAACCGGCCTGGCCGGGCGGCCGGGCGGCGCGCGCCCTCCGGGCGTGGTTCCGGGTTGAGCTCCCCCCGCGCCAGCGGTTCACCGGGGATGCCCGGCGGCGGCTCCGGGAGCCTGCCGGACAGCGGCGGCGGACCCGGTCGTTCGGCGGGGCCGTCCGGCCGCGGCAGCCGACCGGAGTCGTGCCTGCCACCGGACCGCGGACCGCTCGGTTCGGCTGCGCCGCCGGGCAGCGGCAGCTCGCCCGAGGCCTGCAGATCGCCCGCGCGGTGCAGGTCCGGTGCGGGTCTGCGGTCCGCACCGCCGTGCCGGGAACCGTCACCGCGCGCAGCGACGGCACCGACCGGGTGGTCGCGGCCGGGTGACCCGGCGTCGTCGTGCGGAGTCCGCGCACCGGACTCCCGGAATTCTCCGGACATCAGGTGGTCACCACCGAGAACGGATTCGGAATAGTGGAATTCTCCGGGAACGAGCGATTCGCCGGAAATGACGGTCTCCCCGGCGGAGAAGGATTCGTCCGCCGCGCGCGCGGCGAATTCGGACATCTGCGGTTCGCTGCGGAAAGCGGCGTCCGGGCCGAGTTCGCCGCCGAGCCGGGCACCGCCGGGCGCGCTCGCGGGCCGCGCCGGGGCGGGGCGCCGGGTGGCGACGCCGGGCGCGGGCCTGCCGGGCCTGCGGACGGGTTCGCCGGGTTCGGCATCGCGCGGCGCGGCCGGGTGCCGGACACCGGTTCCCGGGTCGGGCGCCCGGCGCGGCGCGGCGGGCAGCGGTCGGCCCGCTGGTCCCGGCGCCGCCGGGTCGTGCGGTGACGTCACTTCTCCCCCAGCTCTCGGATGCACTTCGGCCGCCGCGGGCCCCTCGCCCGGACGTTCGGCACCGGTGCGGCGCGCGTCGTTCGGACGTTCCCGGTCCGGCCGTCGTTCCCGCTCACGCACCTGCGGTCCGGGTCGCGGCGCCGGTCTCGACCGACCGGTACCTCGCGGTGCGGAGCCCTGCGGCGACGTCGTCCCCCGCCGCGCGCAGGGGCGTCACCTGCGTCGATCGCGACATCACGAGCCCCCTCGTTGCTTCTGCTACCGCCGAGCGACATTAGCAGTCGCGTTCGAGGCGTACGGTGGTTTCCCGGCAAGCCACCTCCATTCCCGCGGGTGCACGCGCGTGGCATCGATCGGTCCCGTTCGGCAAGGTGCGGCGCATCGCACGTCCGGCGGGTTCTTCGACTCGGAACGCAGTGCACCGGTGCGGAATAAAATCGGAACATTCGAGTGCCGTTACTCACTTCGGCCGCAACCGACGGTGGCGTAGGTCGCGATCGGAGGACCACTGTGTCCTCTGGCGAATCGAACAGCGCAGGAGGAGGGCCGATGAACGGCCGGGAGCACATGGGCGGCGGAGCACGACGGGCGAGCTGGGCCAGCTTCGCCGCGTTGGGCGACAGCTTCACCGAGGGGATCGCCGACCCGGCTCCGGGCGGTGGCTTCCGCGGATGGGCCGACCGGCTGGCCGAGCACCTGACGACCCGGGAGCCCGAACTGCGGTACGCGAACCTGGCGGTGCGCGGCAAGCTGCTGCGCCAGATCGTCGAGACCCAGGTGCCGCAGGCCCTGGAGCTGCGGCCCGCGCTGGTCTCGCTCGTCGGCGGTGGCAACGACATCATCCGGCCCGGCGGCGACCCGGACCAACTCGCCGCGATCTTCGACGACGCGGTGACGCGGCTGCGCGCGACCGGCGCGGACGTGTTGATCGGCACCGGGTTCGACACCTCGACGACGCCGGTGCTGCGGCGGGTGCGCGGCAAGGTCGGCACGTACAACGCGCACCTGCGGGCGATCGCGGACAAGCACGGCTGCTTCGTGGTCGACCTGTGGTCGATGCGGGTGCTGAAGGACCAGCGCGCGTGGAGCGAGGACCGGCTGCACCTGTCCGCGGAGGGCCACCGCCGGGTGGCGCTGCGGGCCTGCGAGGCGCTGGGCGTGGCGGTCGACCAGGACTGGCGCGCCCCGTGGCCGGAGCTGCCGACCCGCCCGTGGCGGGTGCAGCGGGCCGAGGACATCCAGTGGGCCCGGGAGCACCTGGCGCCGTGGATCGTGCGCCGGCTGCGCGGGCGTTCCAGCGGGGACGGCCGCGGACCGAAGCGGCCGTCGCTGGAGCTCGTGTGCACCGCGGGGGCGCAGAACTCCGCGGCGGCCCGGAACTCCTCGACGGCCGAGGAGAGCGGGAAGTGCTGATCAGGAAGCCGGGGTGATCGGGGGCGGGAAGACGAAGTGCGGACCTCCGAGCATCCCCCTCCCAAAGGTCCGCACCCACC
>NZ_JAIUJZ010000166.1:0-11703 GCF_020176775.1 Saccharopolyspora sp. 6M | reverse complement strand
CCGGCTCGGCGCCGCCACGATCGCCGTCGAGTCCGACGAGACCCAGGTGGTGCGGCTGATCACCAACGCCGCCGGGCACGGCGTGGACGTGCGGGTCGTGGAGCGGGCCGCGCCGGACTCGTTGCGGGACCTGCCGAAACCGGACGGCGTGTTCGTCGGCGGTGGCGGTCCGGACGTGGTCGCGGCCTGCGCGCACGCGGGCGCGGCGCGGATCGTGGTGGAGCTGACCGAGCTGGAGCGAGTCGGGCCGACCCGGGAGGCGTTGCGCACCGCGGGCTACCAGGTCCGCGGGGTGCAGCTGGCCGCCAGCAGGCTGGTGGAGCTCGCCGACGGCGGCTCCAAGCTGGAACCCACGGCACCGGTGGTGCTGGTGTCCGGGCACCGCAAGGCCGACTCGTGATCGGTCTGTTCCCGCGCACCCCGCAGGAGCAGCGCACCGCGAACGAGCTGGCCGCCCGGTGGGGGCCGGACGCGGTGCTGGTCGACGGCGGGCCGGGCCCGGCGCTGCGCCGGATGTGGTCCTCGCTGGACGGGGTGGTGCTGTTCCTGCCGGTGGGCGCGGCGGTGCGGCTGATCGCGCCGCTGCTGCGCGCCGAACGCACCGATCCGGAGGTGGTGTGCGTGGACGAGCACTTCGCCGTCACCGTCTCCGGTGGGGCGCAGGCGATCGCGCCGCGGATCGCGGAGGTGCTGGGGCGGATCCCGGTGCTCACCGCGGGCGCGGCGGCCACCGAGCTGGACGAGCTCGTGGACCGGCTCGGGGCCACCGCGGACGGTGATCTCGCCGGGTGCGCTCGGGCGATCGACGACGAGGAACCGGTGCTGCTGGTGAACCCGCACGGGTTCCCGCTCCCCGCGCTGCCGGAGAACGTGTCGCCGGACCGGGAGGATCCGGTCTGGACGGTGGTGGTCGACGACCGGCGGCCCGGGGAAGATCTCGGCGACCGCGTGGTGCGGTTGATCCCGCCGACGCTGGTGGTGGGCGTCGGTGCCGTGCGGGGCGTGTCGCGGACCGCGGTGACCGGGCTGATGTCCCGGCTCGACCGGGAGCACGGGCTGGACCCGCGCGCGATCCGGGCGTTCGCCACCGCGGAGGCGAAGGCGGAGGAGCGCGGCATCCTGGACGCGGTGCAGGACCTGGGTTTCTGGCACTCGGCGGACGCCGAGGAGCTACCGCTGCGCTCCTACCCGGCGGCCGAGCTCGCAGAGGAGGACGTGCCGAACCCGAGCGAACGGGTGCGGGCCGAGGTGGGCACCGCGTCCGTCGCGGAGGCCGCCGCGCTGCGCGCCGCCCGCGAGCTCGCCGGGGAGGACGCCGAGGTGCGGCTGGTCGTGCCGAAGCTGGGCGCCGACGGCGTCACCGTCGCCGCCGCCCGGATCCGCCCGCGCGGCCGGATCACCACGATCGGTCTCGGCCCGGGGCTGGCGGACCTGCGCACCCCGCGCGCGGACGCGGAACTGCGCCACGCCGCCGCTGTCGTCGGCGGGGCGCCGGAGCTGGAGCTGATCCGCGACCTGCTGCACCCGGGCGCCGTGACCCGCCGCGTCGGGTCCGCCGAGGAAGGTGCGCTCGCCGCCGCCGAACTGGCGGCCGGGGGCCGCACCGTGGCCCTCGTCGGCACGGACGACGCGGCACCGCTGCGCGCCGCCGTCCAGGACGAACCGGCCTGCCGGGCCGTGCACACCGAATGGATCCCCGGCGTGCGCGGCTGACGGCCGGATCGTCGCCCCGGGAGCACCGGGGACCGCGACCTCACGCCATGAGGTGCACGCGCCGGTGCTGGCGGGTGCCGATGTCCTCCGCGGCGGTGTCGAGCAGCTTGTGGCCGAGTTCGAACAGCGCCCTGGCGAGCGCGATCTCATCTCCGATCTGCGGGACGTCCGGGTCGTCCGGGTGCCGCCGCGCGGCGCCGTGCCCGTGCAGCGCCCTGCCGTCGCCGGTGACCATCCCGACGTCCGCGGTGGTCTTCATGCCGGCTTCGACGACCTGCATGTCCAGTGTGAGCGTCCGGTTCGCGTGCATGGCCGCCTCCCTGGTTCGCCTGCCCCCAGGATGCGCCGCCGAGGACCGCGCGGCAAAGCGGTCCGGGAGGCGGTTGCGCTGGTGAGAGAGGTCACCGCAGGTTTGACCTCCGTTCCGGGGCGGGTGACGATACTGCGGTCGGTCGAGGCGCCCCCCGGATCGTTCGGCGGCGGCCCCGGCGGCTCCCCGTGGCAGGATGGTCCGGCGCCGCGCTCGGCAGGCGCCCCGCCCCGGCGGATCGGACCCGGCGACGGGTCGAGGTGACGCAGCGGCGTCCCGCGCTCAGGCCACGGCAACGGCGCCGCGGTGAACATCGACACGAACGACGGACGGCATGACCACGCACTCATCTGCGCAGCACACCTCGGGCGAACACCACTACTTCGCGGGACTCGACCTCACCGGCAGGCGGGTGGTGGTGGTCGGTGCGGGCGGCGTCGCGCAGCGGCGCGTGCCCCGGCTGATCGGCGCGGGCGCGCGCGTGGAGGTCATCTCGCCGGAGGCGACGCCCGCGGTCGAGGCGATGGCCCAGACCGGGGAGATCACCTGGCACCGCAGGCCGTACGCGGACGGCGATCTGGACGGCGCCTGGTACGCGGTGGCGTGCGCGACGGGCCACGAGGTCAACGCCGCCGTCTCCGCCGAAGCCGAGCGCCGCCGGGTGTTCTGCGTGCGCGCCGACGACGCCGCGCAGGGCACCGCGGTGACCCCGGCCGTCGCCGAGCACGGCGGGCTGCTGCTCGGCGTGCTCGCCGGGGGAGCGCACCGGCGTTCCGCCGCGGTGCGGGACGCGCTGGTCACCGCGCTGCGCTCCGGGGTCGTGGACGAGCACGCGGAGCGGCCCGCACCGGGCGTCGCGCTCGTCGGCGGCGGCCCCGGCGCCCCGGACCTGATCACGGTGCGCGGCAGGCAGCTGCTCGGCCGGGCCGACGTGGTGATCACCGACCGGCTGGCCCCGCGCGAGCTGCTGGAGGAGCTCGGCCCGCACGTGGAGGTCGTGGACGCCTCCAAGATCCCGTACGGCCGCGCCGCCAACCAGGACGTGATCAACGAACTGCTGGTGGAGCACGCGCGCGCCGGGAAGTTCGTGGTGCGCCTCAAGGGCGGCGACCCGTACCTGTTCGGCCGCGGCTACGAGGAACTGCTGGCCTGCGTGGCCGCCGGGGTGCCGGTCACCTCGGTCCCCGGCATCACCAGCGCGTTCTCCGTGCCCGCCGCGGCCGACGTGCCGGTCACGCACCGCGGGGTGGCGCACGAGGTCGTGGTGGTGTCCGGGCACGTCGGCCCGCACGACGAGACCTCGCTGGTGGACTGGCCCGCGCTGGCGCGGCTGCGCGGCACGCTGGTGCTGATGATGGCGGTCAAGCGCATCGGCGAGTTCGCCGCGGTGCTGATCGAGCACGGCCGCGACCCGAAGTCGCCGGTCGCGATCGTGCAGGAGGGGACCATGCGCACCCAGCGGGCGGTGCGCACCACGCTCGCCGAGGCCGCCGACGCGGTCCGCGCCCACGACGTCGCCCCGCCCGCGGTGATCATCGTCGGCCCGGTCGCCGACCTCACCCCGCCCGAACGCCGCTGACGGCCGGAGCGATGGCGGCCGCGGGAGCGATGGCGGCCGTCGGAGCGCCTCTGACCGCCCGAACGCCGTCGGCCGCCGGAACGCCGTCGGAGCTCGGGCACAGCTGACAGCCGGCGCGCCGTCGCCGCGAGGGAACCACCGACCGCATGAGAACGGCCCACCCACCCGATCCTGCCGGGCTGGTGGGCCGTTCGTGGCGTCGTCCGCGCGGGTCAGCTCTCGTCGGGGGCGCCGCCGAAACGGGCCCGGTAGTCCGCCAGGTCGTCCTCGGTGACCTTCGCGAACAGCACCGGCGGGATGGTGAAGTCGGTGCCCGCCGGGACGAGCTCGAAGGACCGCGCCTCCTCGACCGACACCCAGCTGCGCTGCGGGTCGTCGGAGGCGAACGCCGCGCGCATCGCCTTCGCCGCGCCCGGGACCAGCGGTTCGGACACCACCGCGTACAGGTAGATCAGGTTCATCGCGGTGCGCAGCGTCAGCGCGGCCGCGTCCTGGTCGGTGCGGATCTGGATCCAGGGCGCCTTCTCCTCCAGGTAGGAGTTGCCCGCGCTCCACATGGACCGCAGCGCCTGGGCGGCCTTGCGGAACTGCTTGGCCTCCAGGTGGGTCTGGTAGTCGGCGAGCAGCCCGCCGATCTCCGCGGCGAGCCGCCGCTCCGGTTCCCCGGCGGCGTCCCCGGCGGGCACCTGGTCGCCGAACCGCTTGCGGGAGAACGACAACACCCGGTTCACGAAGTTGCCGAGGGTGTCGGCGAGGTCCTTGTTCACCACCGAGGCGAACAGCTCCCAGGAGAACGAGGAGTCGTCGGACTCCGGCGCGCTCGCGATGAGGAAGTAGCGCCAGTAGTCGGCGGGCAGCAGCTCCAGTGCCTGGTCGGTGAAGATGCCGCGCTGGTCGCTGGTGGAGAACTTCCCGCCGTAGTACGTCAGCCAGTTGAACGACTGGACGAAGTCGACCATCTTCCACGGCTCGCGGGTGCCCAGCTCGGTCGCCGGGAACATCACGGTGTGGAACGGGACGTTGTCCTTGGCCATGAACTCGGTGTAGGTGACGTCCTCGGCCTCGTACCACCAGGACTTCCAGTCCCGCTCGCCCGGCGCCAGGTCGGACCACTCCTTGGTGGCGCCGATGTAGCCGATCGGCGCGTCGAACCAGACGTAGAAGACCTTGCCCTCGGCGGCCAGCTCCGGCCAGGTGTCGGCGGGCACCGGGACGCCCCAGTCGAGGTCGCGGGTGATGGAGCGGTCCCGCAGCCCCTCGGTGATCCACTTCCGGGCGATGGAGGAGGACAGGTTCGGCCACTCGCCGCTCGCCTCGTCCAGCCAGCCCTCCACCTCGTCGGTCAGCTTCGACTGGGTGAGGAACAGGTGCTTGGTCTCGCGGACCTCCAGTTCGGTGCTGCCGCTGATCGCCGACCGCGGTTCCACGAGGTCGGTCGGGTCGAGCACCCGGGTGCAGTTCTCGCACTGGTCGCCGCGGGCCTTCTCGTAGCCGCAGTGCGGGCAGGTGCCGATGATGTAGCGGTCCGGCAGGAACCGGCCGTCGGCGGGCGAGTAGACCTGCCGGATCGACTGCTGCTCGATGAAGCCGTGCTCGTGCAGCTTCCGCGCGAAGTGCTGGGTGATCTCGCGGTTCTGCTCCGAGGAGGTGCGTCCGAAGTGGTCGAAGGAGAGCTCGAAACCGCGGTAGATCTCGGCCTGCGCCCGGTGCTGCTGCTCGCAGAACTCCGCGACCGGCAGCCCGGCGTCGGCGGCGGCCAGCTCGGCCGGGGTGCCGTGCTCGTCGGTGGCGCAGATGTAGAGCACCTCGTGCCCGCGCTGGCGCAAGTACCGGGAGTAGACGTCGGCGGGGAGCATGGAGCCGACCATGTTGCCCAGGTGCTTGATGCCGTTGATGTACGGGAGCGCACTGGTTACCAGGTGGCGGGTCATTCGAGAATGCTCCAATAGCGTTGTTTCGGTGCAGACCCCGCTGAATCCGGCCGACGCCGGCGCGCGCATGGGTGCTGACGAACACCGTTGACCAGGGAGATGCTACCGGCACGGGATCGTCGGCACGGCTCGCCCTCGCCCGGCCGGACGCGGTCCGCGAGGGGGTCGTCCGGCCGGGCGGGTGCTGGTCACCGCACGGGGGAGGACGGTGCGCCGGGCTGCTCGATCTCCCAGGTCGCCGAGGTCGGTGACGAACCGGTCGCGGCCGTTGCCGGTGCGGGACGTGCGCGAGGTGCTGGCCGGTGCGCCTCCCGTTCGCCGTCCCCGGGGCGGGATCAGGTGGGGACGGCCTCCAGCGCGGTGACGGCCTCGTCCCACGGCCGCGGGTCGGCGACCAGGGTCCGGAGCGTGCGGGTGGGTTTCGGGGGCACACCGATGGTGAGCGCCCCGCAGGCCGTGCTGCCACGGCGGTAGAGGGCCGCGACCTTCGGCGCCGCCGGATCGGCGCCGTCGAGCACGCGCAGCCGCACCTCGTCCGGTTCGGCCAGGTCGCCGAACGCCTGCACCTTGAACCGGTACTGGTCGGACCAGAAATACGGCACCGGGGCGAACGGGCTCCGCTCCCCGAAGCGCTCCGGGTCCAGTTCGGCCAGCAGGTTCCGCGCGGCCGCCATGCCCTGCTCGGTGGCGTTCATCCGGTGCTCCACCCGGACCGGGCGGCCCAGCACCGGGTGCGGCCAGCGCGCCACGTCCCCGGCCGCGTAGACACCGGGGGCCGCCGCGCAGAACTCGTCGCAGCCGACGCCGTCGGCGAGGTCCAGCCCGCTGTCGGCAAGCCAGTCCACGGCCGGCGTGGAGCCGATCGCGACCAGCACCGCGTCCCCGGTGATCTCCTCGCCACCGGCCAGCCGCACGCCGCGGGTGCGGCCCTCGTCGTGGACGAGCCCGGCGACGGATTCGCCGAGCCGCAGCTCGACGCCGTGCGCCCGGTGCGCGGCGGCCAGCAGCGCGCCCGCTTCGGCGCCGATGGCGCGTTCCATCGGCACCGGTTCCGGCGCGACCAGCACCACCTCGTGCCCGAGTTCGCGGGCGACCGCGGCGACCTCGACGCCGAGCACCCCGGCGCCGACGACGACCAGCCGCCGCCCGGGGAACGCCAGCGGTGCGCGCAGCGCCAGCGCGTCGTCGAGGGTGCGCAGCACGTGCGCCCCCGGCGACTGCTCCGGCAGCGCGCGGGCCGCGACACCGGTCGCGATGATCACCCCGTCGCAGTCCAGCGCGTCCGCGCCGAGCAGCACCCGGCGATCGGCCACGTCCAGCCCGGTCGCCCGGGTACCCAGCCGCAGGTCCAGGTCGAGCCCGTCGAGCGCGTCGGCGGCGCGCAGCCCGGTGCGGTCCGGTTCCCACGCGCCGGACAGCACCTGCTTGGACAGCGGCGGCCGGTCGTAGGGCAGGTGCGGTTCCGCGCCGACCAGTGCGATCTCCCCGTCCCAGCCGCTGCGGCGCAGCTGCTCCGCCGCGGTGAGCCCGGCGGCGGAGGCGCCGATCACCGCGATGCGCCCGGCGCTCATCCGCGGGCCCGGATCGCCGCTGCCGGGCACCCGGCCGCGGCCGCCCGGACCGTCTCGTGCACCTCGGGCGGGGGCGCGCTGTCCAGCAGCACCACGACGCCGTTCTCGTCGATCGTGATCTCCATGCTTCTTCCTTACCCCTCGACGGGTTCCGGCGTCACCACGGGATGCGAAGCGGCTTGGACCACCTCTGGATGTCAGGTGAGCGGCCCGTTCGCCCCGTGGCGCTGGTCGAGCGGGCCGCTCACCTGGGGAGGTGCACGTCGTCGTGCTGTCCGGCCGAGAGGAACAGCGCGAGCTCCCGGCCCTCGTCGGCGACGGCGGACCGTTCGGCGGCGGTGAGGCGGCGCAGCGGATCGACCCGCAGCGCGTCCGCCTCCGCCCGCCAGGTTCCCGCGAACCTGCCGTCGACCAGCACCACCCGCTCGCCCGCCACGGACAGGCCGCGGTGCTCGTCGGCCACGATCCGGCTCCGGTCGTGATAGCCGAGGACCGCGTTGTCGAACGCGGGCAGGAACCGCACCGGTGCGGGCACGTCCGGGTCGGGGCGCGGTGCGTCCGGCAGGTCGAGCAGCTCGCGGCCCCGCTCGTCGCGGAACGACACCAGTTCCGGGCGAAGCTCGGCCACCGCGCCCGGCAGCCCGGCGAGCCCCGACCAGGCGCGCACGTCGGCGGTCGCCGCCGGGCCGAACGCGGCCAGGTAGCGGCGCACCAGCTCCCGCCCCACCGGATCGGAACCCGGCGGCGACGGCGGGTCGACCTCGCGACCCAGCCAGTCCGCGAGCGGCACCACCCGCACCCCGCCACCGCTGCGCCACAACCCGCGCGGCGGGAGCTGCACCGCTGGGACCAGCGCCGCCACCAGCACTTCGCCCAGCGCCCGCCGGGACGGGCCCGGCCAGCGGTCGGTGAGCGCCCCGGCCAGTTCGGCCATCGTCCGCGGTTCGCCGTCGGCGAGCGCCGCCCGGCCCGCGGCGGCCAGCTCGTCCAGGTCGATCCCGTCGAAGTCGCGGCGGTAGGCCGCGAGGCCGCGCTGCCGCAGCATCGCGTCGTGCCGGGACCGCCAGCCGAGCGCGTCCTCGGCGGTGAGCAGGTGCACGGTGCGGCGCATCAGGTGCGTGCGCACCAGCCTCCGCCGCACCAGCAGGTCGGAGAGCTCTCCGGGGTCGAATCCGCGCAGCCGGGCGAACAGTCCCGCGAACGGGGCCTGCGGTTCCTGCGCCTGCATCCCGCACAGGTGCGCCACGGCCGCCGCCACCGGCAGGTCGGCGCGGTCCAGCAGCAGTTGCCGGGCGAGCGTCGCGCGGTTGAGCGCGCGGGTTCCGAGGACGGTCATCTCGTGTCCTGTTCGCGGGAGGGATCAGAAGCCGCGGCGGCCGTCGATGGTCTCCCGCAGGATGTCGGCGTGCCCGGCGTGCTGGGTCGTCTCGGCGATCACGTGGATCAGCACCCGGCGCGCGCTGCGCACCTCGCCCGGCGGGTTCCACGGCACCTCCGGCAGCGGGTGCGCGACGTTCAGGTCGGGCAGCGCGGACACGACCTCCGCGGTGCGCGCGGCGACCTCCTGGTAGCGGGCGAGGACGTCGGCGAGGGTGTCGCCGGGCCGCATCCGGAACTCCTCCTGGAACTCGATCATGCGCTGCGGCAGCGTCGTCGCCGTCCCCGCCATCAGGTCCTCCCAGGTGACGCCGTCGGGCAGTTCGACGGCCATCGCGGAGGTGCCTTCGAGGATGAAGCGCACCCAGTTGCGCTCCACGGACGTCACGTGCTTGATCAGACCGCCCAGGCACAGCTCGCTGACCGTCGGCCGCAGCCCGAGCTGCTCGTCGTCCAGCCCGTCGGTGGTGGTGATCAGCGCCGTGCGGGCGGCGTCGAGCTCGGCGAGCAGGTCGGCGCGCTCGGCGTCGAGGGTGGTGGTCACGGTGGTCCTTCCGGTGGTGCTTCGTCGTCGTGGGCCCCACCTTGACACCGGTAGCGGCCAGGACGCGTCCGCTTCTCCGGGCACTATGGGGTCGTGCCGAAGACCTCCGCGCGGTTGCTGTCGTTGCTGTCCCTGCTGCAGGCCCGCCGGGACTGGCCGGGCGCGCTGCTCGCCGAACGCCTCGACGTCAGCCCGCGCACGGTGCGCCGCGACGTGGACCGGTTGCGGGAGCTCGGTTATCCGATCGCGGCGATCAAGGGGCCGGACGGCGGTTACCGGCTGGGCGCGGGCAGCGAGTTGCCGCCGCTGCTGTTCGACGACGACCAGGCCGTGGCGCTCACCCTCGCGCTCCAGCTCGCCGGCACCTCGGGGGCGGGGCTGGAGGAGGCGGCGCAGCGCGCGCTGCACACGATCCGCCAGGTGCTGCCCGCCCGGCTGCGGCACCGCGTGGACACGGTCCGGGTGACCGCGGTTCCGCAGCCGGAGGCGCGGGTGCGGGTGGAGCGCGGCGTGCTGGTGGCGCTCAGCGCCGCGGTGCACGCCCGCGAGGAGCTGCGCTTCGACTACCTGCACCCGAGGCGGGAGGGACCGCCGCGGCGGGTGCAGCCGCACCACCTGATCACCTGGGGCGGGCGTTGGTACCTGGTGGCGTGGGACCTGGACCGGGCGGACTGGCGCACCTTCCGCGCCGACCGGATCGCGCCGCGCACGCCGACGGGGCCGCGCTTCGCGCCGCGCGAGGTGCCCGGGGGCGACGTGGCGCGGTTCATCACCGAGAAGTTCCGGGGCGCGCAGGGCTGGCCGTGCCGCGGGGAGGTGGTGCTGCACCGACCGGCGGAGGAGGTCGCCGAGTTCCTGTCGGACGACCTGGTGGAACCGCTCGACGAGGGCCGCTGCCGGTTGCTGGCCGGTTCCTGGTCGTGGTCCGGGCTGGCGGTGGCGATCGCGCGGTTCGGGGTGGACTTCGAGGTGGTCGGGCCGCCGGAGCTGCGCGCCGCGGTCGCCGACCTGGGGCGCCGCTGCGCGGCGGCGATCGACCAGCCACCGGCCGCACCGCCACCGGCGGCGGACGTCCCGTCGAGGAGAGCGCCGAAGTCGTGAACGGGATGGCCACCACCGGGCCGCGGCCCCACCGGCACCTTCCAGGAGCCGGACGGCGAGCTCGGCTGGTGACCCCGCGAGCCGGGGCCACCACCGAGGCCGTCCGTGGTGTCAGCGGTCGTAGCGCCCGGTCTTCACCGCGGTGAGGAACTCGGACCACCGCGGAAGATCGGTGACCAAGTACCCGGCCGCGCGATTCTTGGTGTCGCGGATGGCGGCCCGGCCGTCCGCGCGCCCGATCTCGACGCAGTTGGTCTGGTTGCCGCTGTAGCTCGATTTCCGCCAGCGGAAGGCCTTGCTCATTTCTCTTTCTCCATCTGATCGGTGATCTCAGCGACGAGAGCCGCAGAGGCTTCGCGGCTCATCGCCATCCCGCGAAGTCTCTCGGCTGCGTTCTGGTAGTCCTGCACGTCCTTGGCATCGGTGATGGTCGTACTGGAGCGGTAGTGCTCGAGATGCACCACCGGCTTGTCCCGACTGAATTCGATCAGCACGAACGGGCCTTCGAGCGCGGGAGAATATCCGCCACCGAGCGGCAGGACCTGGGCCTCGACGTTGTCCCGCTGAACCCACTCCGAGAGATGTCGGAGTTGTTCGACCATCACGGCGGGTTCGCACGGCGGATAGCGGAGGGCGTGTTCACCGATGATCGCGTTCAAGGCGGCCGGTGTGCGGCGGCTGAGCACATCTCGGCGTCCCAGTCGATAGGTCACGCGCTTGTCCGCTTCGCCGCGGGTGGCGCCCGCTCCGCGCATGATCGAACGTGCGTAGTTGCCGGTCTGCAGCAGTCCTGGGATGAGCAGTGGTTCGACATCGGTGATGCGCTGAGCGGTGCGCTCGTACTCGGTCAGCACGGTCAGCTGTTTGCCGACTCCTGGCGCTACCCAGTTCGGATCTCCGGCATCCCGGGCGAGTTGCAACAGGCGTTCGCGCTCGTCGCCGGTGACGCCGAGGATTCCCAGCACGGCGCCGACATCGGCCTCGCGCGGCGTCAGTTTGCCGTTCTCCCAACGGGAAACATGGGTGTGGCTTCGCCCGAGCCGAGTCCCCAGTTCGCTGGTGGACAAACCTGCTGCTTTGCGCGCTGCGCGCAGCTCCGCTCCGAGCTGTCGCGCTCGAGGTGTGTCGGCTGTGCTGGGCATGCACAAATCCTAGCCAGAGCCCTGTCCTGTCCCCGCTTCACCCGAAGGAGATCTTGCCGCGTTGTGCATGCACAGGTTTATAGTTCTTGCACAGGCGGGAGTGGGATGGCGACAACGAATGGAGCGATCGATGGCACGGGTGTTCATGGCCTCGGAGCAGGAATCGGTGTGGCACGTGGTGGAGCTGCGCACCGGTGGCGCACGGCCGATCGCCCGCTGCGGCCACGTGATCCGCGGCCGGGTGCACCGCCGCCTCGGGCGCCCGGAGCGGCCGCGCGGGATGTGCGACCCGTGCGCTTCGGACGTGAACGGCCGAGAACCGCGCCCCACGCCGGAAGCCGCCTGAGATTTCCAGCAGGCCCTCGGTGCCGACCGCCCGAGGGCCGGACCGGCCCGCGTCCCCGACCCCCGACCGGGCGTGGGCCGGTTCGGCCC
>NZ_JAIUJZ010000165.1:0-4225 GCF_020176775.1 Saccharopolyspora sp. 6M | reverse complement strand
TCCGGGGGGCGCCGCCCGGCTGCCCCGCGGGGGGGCTCGCCGCTCCCCCCCGCGGCCCGCCCTGGGACGACGCCGTGCCGGGTCAGGCGGTGTTGACGGAGGTCTCCATCAGGGCGCCGCGCCATGCGACGGATTCGCGGAGGGCGGTGGCCACGTCGGGCGAGGTGCCGGTCAGGTCGGCGTAGGCGCGGTGCAGGTTCGCGACGATGCGCTCGGCGTCGGCCCAGTCCGCGAACTCGCCGAGGTCGGCGTCCTGCGCGGCCTGCAGCGGCGGGGTCCCGGCGTCCACCCCGGACTTCGCGAGGTCCAGCACCAGCCGGTAGTAGCGCTCGTGCTCGGCGAGCACCGCGGGCAGGTCCGCGGCCTCGATCACCGGGCCGTGCCCGGGCACCACGCGCCGCGGCTCGAACTCGGCGATCCAGTCCAGCGCCCGCGCCGCGCCCGCGGGCGAGCCCATGAACACCAGCGGCGTGAGGCCGTGGAACAGCAGGTCGCCGCTGAACAGCACGCGTTCCTCGGGCAGCCAGGCCACCACGTCGCCGCCGGTGTGCGCGGAGTGGCCGGGGTGGCGCAGTTCGACGGTGCGGCCGCCGACGTGCACCGACAGCTCGGACCGGAAGGTCACCGACGGCACGCGCCGCACCACGTTCCCCCAGTCCGGGACGGGCGACCAGAACGGCGGGCAACCGTCGATCATCGGGTCGGTGGCGAGCGCGGACCGCATGTGCTCGTGTCCGAACAGGACGGTCTCGGCGGGCAGCAGCGAGTTGCCGTAGGAGTGGTCGCCGTGCTCGTGGGTGTTCACCGCCCACCGGATCGGCGAATCCGGTGCGGTGCGGGCGATCTCGTCCAGGAACCGGCGGGTGCGCTGCTCGGTGGCGCAGGTGTCGACGACGAGCAGCCCGTCGTCCCCGGCGATCACCCCGGCGTTGTTCACCCACCAGGTCCCGTCCGGCTGCACCCACGCCCACACCCCGTCGGCGAGCGGTTCGAGGCGGGGCTGCGTGTCGTTCGTGTGCATGCGAGCAGTGTGCACCGGTCGCCCGGAGACCATCTCGGCCCCGCCGCCGGGGAGGGGTTCGTGGGGGGAATGCCGCAGCGGTACCCGGCACGCGCGGAATTCGTCCGGTCACCCGGCCTCCGGCTCTACGCTCCGATTTCCCGGCCAGGTGAGCCGGACAGGTGAGGAGGCCGTGTCGTGCAGGTGAAGAAGTTCCTCGGTGCGCTGGTGCTGGCGGGCGGTGTCGCGGTGGCGGCCCCGGCGGTGGCGCTGGCGGCGGACCCGCCGCCGGACCAGACCGTCCCCGGCAATGGCGACGCCGACGAGACCACGCCCGGTTCCGGCGGTACCAGCGACGGCACCGTGCCCGGTTCGGGCGGGGTGGGCACGATCGCCCTGGCGCAGGGCGACGGCGGTTCCGGCATCGGCGACAGCGGCGGCGGTTCCGGCATCGGCAACAGCGGTGACGACAACGGGTCGGGCATCGGCGACAGCGGCGGCGGCTCGGGCATCGGCCAGAGCTGACCCGACCGCCCGCGCGGAACGGGGCCCCCCCCCCCCCCCCGGGGGGGGGCGGGGCCGGGGGGGGGGGGGGGGGGCGCCCCGCCGCCCCCCCCCCGCCCCCCGCGGCGGCGGGCCCCGGCCCCCGGGGGGGGGGGCGGGCCCCCCCCCCCGCGCCCCCCCCCCCCCCGGCGCCCCCCCCCCCCCCCCCCCGCGGGGGGGGGGGGCCCTTCCATCGTCCGAGGGGTGGCGGCCCCGATCAGGCCCCCTGCGGCCCGTCTTCCAGGTCGCCTTCTGCGCAGGGAAACCCACCTCTTCGGTCTTCCGCACGGGATCTCCCGGGTGACGGAGGTCTGTTCAGGAAGTTCGTCGACGAGATCGTCGAATCCGCCCCGCACCGGCTCGGTGGTCTCTTACGGTACCTGTCACAGGGCGTGGTCCCGTGTACGCAGAGAAGAGGCGGTGCGGATTTGGACTGGGAAGAGTTGCGGCGCACGGCTGATGCTCTTGATGAGCAGGCCGGGCTGATTCGCGAAGCCCGAGAAGAGCAAGACACGCTGCGGTTCCGCGGCTCGTCGGAGAGCGGAGTCGCGACCGCGACCTGCACCGGAGGAGGAGCTCTGCTCGAACTGGACATCCGAGCCGGGGCGCTCGATTCGAGTCGACCCGAGATGATTTCGCGCGACCTGGTGGAGTCCATCCAAGCTGCGCGCCGGATGGCTGGTGAGGCGGCCGGCGAACGGCTCCAGCAGCTCGCGCCAGGATTCACCTCGGAGGCCGAGTGATGCAGGAGATCGAGGACTTGGTCGCTGAGATCGGTCGGCGCACCGAAGAAGTGGCGGAGGTCGGGAGGTCGCTCTCGGAACGTCGAATATCAGTTGATGTTCCAGGGGGGATCGGCACCGTCTCCGTGAGCGGTCACGGTCGGTTGATCGACATCGAGCTCGATCGGGAGAACCTCTGGCGTACCAACGAGTCGTCGCTCGGTCGGCTCGTCGTAGACGCACTCGCGGACGCCGAACGGCAGGCTGCTGAATTGCGCGAACGCGAGTTCCAGAACGGTCAGGGGTGAGCGGCGTGGCCGGGTTCGACGTGGTGATCGAGGCATTGCGCGGGAACGTGATGTTCTTGCAGGAGGCCCAAGACAGCTGGGAAGAGGCGCACAACAAGGTCAAGGGGAAGACCTTGGAGGAAGACGACCTCGGCCTCCTGGGGAAGCAGGGCGACATTCCCGGTGCGTACAACGGCGCTGCGGAGAACCTCTTCGCCGGCCTGTTGAAGGGTGTCGAGAACCTGGGGAAGGCAGCCGCTTCCCTGCGTGCGGTGGTCGACGACCAGGCCGAACGCGAAGAAGAGATCGAAGCAGAGCTGCGGAAGACCCAGTAGGAGGTGGTGCAGCATGACGGCAGCGTTGACTGCGTTCCCTGATCGGGAAGCCGCCATCGTCGTCGAGTACGCCGAGAAGACCGGACGGTACGTGATCGTCCGGGTCATCGATGAGATCCGTGACTGGCTCGGCCATCCCGAGGTGGTCATGGATATCGCCCAGGCCTGGTCTCCCGCTGCCAAGGCAGGTCTGCTGCACGCCGACGACACCATCGTCGAGGCGCGCACGTCCATCAGCGGAAACTGGTCCGGGCCGGCGGCCACCAGCTATCTGACCTACTTGGATCACGTTTCCAAGGTGATGCTGGCGACCGGTGAGCTGTTCGACGAGTTCTCCGGGAAGATGCTCGACATCCGGCAGCACATCACCGACGCCTACAAGGAGGCGATCGGCATCATCGGCAACACCGGGGCGGAGATCCTGAGCATGACCGGTGGGATCGTCGCCGGCGCGAAGGAGTTGCTCTTCGGGGTGGCGGACGCCGTGCTCGAGGCGTTGGCGAACTTCCTGCGGCTGATCACCTCGACGGCGCAGAACATCGTGCAGATCATGACGGATTTCCAGCGCAGCGGGCTGGAACTCGCGCAGCGGGCGGCAGATCTGCAGATCCCGGAGGCATTGCCGTCGGTGGTCGCGGATTCCGGGAACTGGAAGGCGGGGTCCGCATGATCGGGGCCTGGCAGCGGGGTATCGGCGTCGCTGCTCTGCTGGTGTGCGCGGCGGGATGCGCGAGCAACCCGGGAACCGACCCGGCGAACGACGAGTTCCAGGAATCTCCGGAGGCGTGCTCGTTGCTGACCACGCAGGCGGTCGGAGACGCGCTCGGCGCCCCGCAGGTCACTCCGGAACGAGCGGGGAACGGGTGCACTTGGTCGTTCCGGGGTGCAGCGGAAATCGGACCGGGACCGGCGTTGCGGACCCTTTCAGTGCGGAACACCGTGCACCGCAGCAACGGCGAGACCTCCGGCTCGGATCTCGCGCTCGCGGCGGTGCAGAGGGCCGGGCGGGATTCCGGTGGGCGAATGCAGGGCATCAGCGGAGTCGGCGACGCCGGGGTTCACGGATCGGCCGCAGGAAGCGCGGAGTACGTGTTCGCCGTCGGCAACATCAGCGTCGCGCTCACCGTCGAAGGCCAGGACTTCGACGGTGCGAACGCGCAGCCGATCCCCGCGGACGCGGCGAGCCGGGCGGGCTCGCGGATCGGCCAGCAGATCACGACGGCGCTGCGCCGGGGCTGACTGGGTCTTCCAGGGGCCCCGGGGGCCCGCG
This sequence comes from Saccharopolyspora sp. 6M, assembly GCF_020176775.1. NCBI lineage: Bacteria > Bacillati > Actinomycetota > Actinomycetes > Pseudonocardiales > Pseudonocardiaceae > Saccharopolyspora > Saccharopolyspora sp. 6M. The sequence continues at coordinate 68 of NZ_JAIUJZ010000165.1, read as the reverse complement.
CGCCGCGCCGCCCGCCCCCCCCCCCCCCGCCCCGCCGCGCCCCCCCCCGCCCGCCCCCGCCCCCCCCC
>NZ_JAIUJZ010000164.1:0-10313 GCF_020176775.1 Saccharopolyspora sp. 6M | reverse complement strand
CGCCTGGGTCGCGCAGCACGCGGACCCGTCCCGCGCCTGGTGAGGACGTGAAAAGGCCCGGCCGGGGGGGGGGCGGGGGGGGGGGGGGGGGGGGGGGGGGGGCCGCGGCCGGGGGGGGGGGCGGCGCCGGCACCGCTCACCCGGCGGTCAGCTCGTCGCCGGCCCGTCCTCCAGGTCGCCTTCGGTTTGCAGGTAGATCTCGTGCAGGGCGGTGATCGTCTCCGGGTTCGGGGACTCCCACATGTTCCGGTTCGCCGCTTCCAGCAGGCGTTCCGCGATGCCGTGCAGCGCCCACGGGTTGGACTCGGTGAGGAACTTCTGGTTCTCCTCGTCCAGCACGTAGGTCTCGGCGAGCTTCTCGTACATCCAGTCGCCGACGACACCGGTCGTGGCGTCGTAGCCGAACAGGTAGTCCACGGTGGCGGCCAGCTCGAACGCGCCCTTGTAGCCGTGCTTGCGCATCGCGGCGAGCCAGCGCGGGTTCACCACGCGGGCGCGGAACACCCGCGAGGTCTCCTCGGTCAGCGAGCGGGTCCGGATGGCGTCCGGGCGGCTGCTGTCGCCGATGTAGGCCGCCGGTGCCTTGCCGGTCAGCGCGCGCACCGTGGCGATCATGCCGCCGTGGTACTGGAAGTAGTCGTCCGAGTCGGCGATGTCGTGCTCGCGGGTGTCGACGTTCTTCGCCGCCACCGAGATCCGCTTGTAGGCGGATTCCATGTCGCCGCGTGCCTCGGTGCCCTCCAGGCCGCGGCCGTAGGCGTAGCCGCCCCACACCGCGTACACCTCGGCGAGGTCGGTGTCGTCGCGCCAGTTCTTGCTGTCCATCAGCGGCAGCAGACCGGCCCCGTAGGCGCCGGGCTTCGAACCGAAGATGCGCGTGGTGGCGCGGCGCTCGTCGCCGTGCCCGGCCAGGTCGGCCTGCGCGTGGGCGCGCACGAAGTTCTGCTCGTCCGGCTCGTCGAGCGCGGCGACCTTGCGGACCGCGTCGTCGAGCAGCGTCACCACGTGCGGGAACGCGTCGCGGAAGAACCCGCTGATCCGCACCGTCACGTCCACCCGCGGGCGGCCCAGCTCGTCGAGCGGGATCACTTCGAGCCCGTTGACGCGCCGCGACGCCTCGTCCCAGGTGGGCCGCACGCCCAGCAGCGCCAGCACTTCCGCGATGTCGTCGCCGGAGGTGCGCATCGCCGAGGTGCCCCACACCGACAGGCCCACCGAGCGCGGGTACTCGCCGGTGTCGGCGAGGTAGCGCTCGATCAGCGAATCGGCGATGGCGTGCCCGGTCTCCCAGGCGAGCCTGCTCGGCACCGCCTTCGGGTCCACCGAGTAGAAGTTCCGGCCCGTCGGCAGCACGTTGATCAGGCCGCGCAGCGGGGAACCGCTCGGGCCCGCGGGCACGTAGCCGCCGTCGAGGGCGTGCAGCGTCGCGGTCATCTCGTCGGTGGTGGCGTCCAGCCGCGGCACCACCTCGGTGACGGCGAACTCCAGCACCCGCACCACGTCGTCCGGCGCGTCGCCCAGCACCGAGCGGCACACCTCGACGACCGCGCCGAGCTCCCAGCCGCGCTCCTCCAGGCCCGCGACGAGCGCGTGCGCGGAGGTCTCCACGTCGTCCACGGTGCCGCGGGCGACGCTGCCGTCCTCCAGCATGCCCAGCGCCTCGCGCAGGCCGGGCAGCGCACCGCTCTGCCCGCCCCACACCTGGCGGGCGCGCAGCATCGCCAGCACCAGGTTCACCCGCGCCTCCCCGGTCGGGGCGGCGCCGAGGACGTGCAGGCCGTCGCGGATCTGCGCGTCCTTGATCTCGCACAGCCAGCCGTCGACGTGCAGCAGCATGTCGTCGAACTCGGCCTCGTGCGGGCGCTCGTCCAGGCCGAGGTCGTGGTCGAGCTTCGCGGCTTGCATCAACGTCCAGATCTGGCTGCGGATCGCGGGCAGCTTCGCCGGGTCCATCGCCGAGATCTGCGCGTGCTCGTCGAGCAGCTGCTCCAGCTTCGCGATGTCGCCGTAGCTCTCCGCGCGCGCCATCGGCGGCACCAGGTGGTCCACCAGCGTCGCGTGCACCCGGCGCTTCGCCTGGGTGCCCTCGCCCGGGTCGTTGACCAGGAACGGGTACACCAGCGGCAGGTCGGCCAGCGCCGCGTCCGGTGCGCAGGACGCCGACATGCCCGCGGTCTTGCCGGGCAGCCACTCCAGGTTGCCGTGCTTGCCGAGGTGCACCATCGCGTGCGCGCCGAACTCGTCGGTCATCCAGCGGTAGGCGGCCAGGTAGTGGTGGCTCGGCGGCAGGTCCGGGTCGTGGTAGATCGCGATCGGGTTCTCGCCGAACCCGCGCGGCGGCTGCACGACCACGACCACGTTCCCGGCGCGCAGCGCGGCCACCACGATCTCGCCGTCCGGGTCGTGCGAGCGGTCCACGAACTGCTCGCCCGGCGGCGGGCCCCAGTGCTGCTCGACGCTCTCCCGCAGGTCCTGCGGCAGCGTGGCGAACCAGTCGGCGTAGCGCTTCGCGGGGATGCGCACCGGGTTGCCGGACAGCTGCTCCTCGGTCAGCCAGTCCGGGTCCTGGCCACCGGCGGCGATCAGCGCGTGCACCAGCGCGTCGCCGTCCTGCGCGGCCACGCCGGGCAGCGCGTCCGGGCCGTCCGCCGGGCCGATGTCGTAGCCGGCCTCGCGCAGCCGCCGCAGCAGGCCCACCGCGCTCGCCGGGGTGTCCAGGCCGACGGCGTTGCCGATCCGGGAGTGCTTCGTCGGGTACGCCGAGAGCATCAGCACCAGCCGCTTGTCCGCGGCGGGCACGTGCCGCAGCCGCGCGTGCTTCACCGCGATCCCGGCGACGCGGGCCGCGCGCTCCGGGTCGGCGACGTACACCGGGAGGCCCTCGGCGTCGTTCTCCTTGAACGAGAACGGCACCGTGATCAGGCGGCCGTCGAACTCGGGCACCGCGACCTGGGTGGCCATGTCCAGCGGGGACAGGCCCTCGTCGTTGTCCTCCCACGCCTCGCGGCTGGAGGTCAGGGTGAGGCCCTGCAGGATCGGCACGTCCAGCGCGGCGAGCGCGCCCACGTCCCACGCCTCGTCGTCGCCACCGGCGGAGGCCGTCGCGGGCTTCGTGCCGCCCGCGGCCAGCACCGTCACGATCAGCGCGTCCGCCTCGCGCAACGTGTCCAGCAGGCCCGCTTCGGGGGCGCGCAGCGAGGCGCAGAACACCGGCAGCGCCTGGCCGCCCGCGTCCTCGATCGCCTCGGACAGGGCGTGCGCGAACGCGGTGTTGCCCGCCATGTGGTGCGCGCGGTAGTAGAGCACCGCGACCTTCGGGCCTTCGGTCCGGCGCGGGGTCCGCTCCAGCAGACCCCACTTCGGCGTCTCCACCGGCGGTTCGAAGCCGTGGCCGGTGAGCAGCACCGTGTCGGACAGGAAGTTGAACAGCTGCGCCAGGTTCTCCGGTCCGCCCTGCGCGAGGTAGCCGTGCGCCTGCGAGCAGACGCCGCCGGGCACCGTGGAGCACTCCATCAGCTCCGCGTCCGGGGCCTGCTCACCGCCGAGCACCACGACCGGGCGCGGTCCGGCGAGCAGCGCGTCCAAGCCCTCCTCCCACGCGCGGCGGCCGCCGAGCAGCCGCACCACGACGAGGTCGGCGCCCTCCAGCAGCGGCGGCAGGTCGTCCACGCCGAGCCGAGCCGGGTTGCCGAGGCGGAAGTCCGCACCGCTGGCGCGTGCGCTGAGCAGATCGGTGTCCGATGTGGACAGCAGCAGGATCATGCGGCACGCTCCCGGCTGAGCAGGGACGCGGGCGTGCGGACAGGACGCATGGTCAACCTTCCTCGGGGTCCTCGCCCCGGAGTCGTCGGCACCCGGTGTGGCACCGGGCGGTGGCGGCGCCGGAGTGTCCTGGCTCCCGGATCGGCGCTCGCTCCGGCCTTCCCACCCGCGCGGCGCGCGGGCAGTGGCCTCGTACTCGGAGTCCGCTCCCCGGTGACAGTGGCGGGACCGCGCCGGACTCGCACCGGCTTCCTCCGCACGTCGCCGCCGACAACTCTCCGCAACGGGGCGATCGTTCGTCAAGTGGCCGATCGTGCGCACGCGGGAGAGATCCCGCACTCGGCCGGTCCGGCCGCCCGGTGAGGCGCATCGCGTTTTGCGGACGCGATCCGGGCGGGACGTAGTATCGACGGTCGCCGGTGCGCCCCCGAGTCCGCGCACCCCGGACAGCGGCGCCGTGCGCTGCGAGTTCCGGACCAGACCACGATCGACGAGAGCGGGGACGAGCGTGCCGCGACGAGCCGGACCCGACGCGTGCCCCGGCGCGCTGCGGGTGCACGAGGCCGCCGACGGGGGACTGGCCCGCGTCCGGGTGCCCGGCGGGCGGCTCGCGGCGCGGCAGGTGCGGGCGCTGGCGACCGCGGCCGCGCTGGGTGACGGCGGCTGGGAACTCACCTCGCGGGCGAACGTCCAGGTCCGCGGGCTGTCCGCGGCGGCGGTGCCGGAGTTCGCCGACCTGCTCGGCGCGGCCGGGCTGCTGCCGTCGCCGACGCACGAGCGGGTGCGCAACGTCGTCGCCTCGCCGCGCACCCGCCCGGGGGCGCTGGACGTGCGCGCGGTGGCGGTGGAACTGGACGAGCGGCTGCGCGCCGACCCGGAGCTGGCGGAGCTGCCCGGCCGGTTCCTGTTCACCGCGGACGACGGCGGCGGCGAGGTGACCGCGCTGGGCGCGGACGTCGCGCTGCACCCGGCGGACGGCTCGGTGGCGGTGCTGCTCGCCGGGGCCGACCTCGGGCTGCGGGTGCCCGCGGCCGACGCGGCCCGCGCCGCGGTGCTCGCGGCCGCCGCGTTCCTCGCGGAGCGGGACCGGCTGGGTGCGGAGAGCTGGCGGCTCGCGGAACTGCCCGGCGGCGCGGAGCGGATCGCTGGCCGCGTCCGGGAGGAATTCCCCTGCACCCCGGCGGAATCCGTGGTCACGCCCGGTGATCCGGTGCGCACGCACGCCGAGCTGGGCGTGCTGGCCCGCGACGACGACCGGGTCGACCTCGCCCTCGGCGCACCGCTGGGACGGCTGGACGCCGCGCAGATCGCGGTGCTCGCCGCGCAGACCGAAGAGATCGCCGCCCGGACCGCCGCACCGCACCCGCTGCGGCTCACGCCGTGGCGCGCGCTGCTGCTCACCGACGTCCCCGCGGCCGAGGCGCCGCGCAGGCTCGCCGAGCTGGCCGCCGCCGGGTTCCTCACCGACTCGGGCGCGCCGCTGGCCGGAGTGACCGCCTGCACGGGCAGCCCCGGCTGCGCGAAGTCCCTCGCCGACGTGCGCGCCGACGCGCTGCGCACCACCCGGCCCGGCCCGCTGCCGGTGCACTGGGCGGGTTGCGCGCGCCGCTGCGGCCGACCGGCCGGGCCAGGAGTGGAAGTGCTGGCCACCGAGGCCGGCTACGAGGTCGGCGGCCGTGCCGCCGGCGATACGTCCGCCGCGCTCGACGCGGCACGGAGGGCAGTGTGAACACCGCAGACAGCACCGGCGGCTACGAGTACGTGCGCGACGGCGCGGAGATCTACCGCCGTTCGTTCGCCACGATCCGCGCTGAAGCGGAACTCGACGGCATGCCACCGGAAGTCGCCCAGGTCGCCGTCCGCATGATCCACGCCTGCGGCATGGTGGACCTGGTCCGCGACATCGCCTGGTCGCCGCGCGCGGTGCTCGCCGCCCGCGAGGCGCTGCGCGGTGGCGCACCGGTGTTCTGCGACGCCGCCATGGTCGCCGCGGGCGTCACCCGGGGCAGGCTGCCCGCCGACAACGACATCCTCTGCACCCTCGGTGACGAGCGGGTCCTCGGCCTCGCCGCGGAACTCGGCACGACCCGCAGCGCGGCCGCGATGGAGCTGTGGCGGGACCGGCTGGACGGGTCCGTGGTGGCCGTCGGCAACGCGCCGACCGCGCTGTTCCGGCTGCTGGAGATGGTCGACGCGGGCGCGGGCAGGCCCGCCGCCGTGCTCGGGCTGCCCGTCGGGTTCATCGGCGCCGCCGAATCGAAGCAGGCCCTGGCCGACCACCCGGCGCTGGAGCACCTGGTGGTGCACGGCCGCCGCGGCGGCAGCGCGATGGCCGTGGCCGCCATCAACGCGATCGCGAGCGAACAGGAGTGAGCAGCACCGTGGAGCAGGCAGGCAGGTTGTTCGGCGTCGGGCTCGGCCCGGGAGATCCGGAGCTGGTGACGGTCAAGGCCGCCCGGCTGATCGGCGAAGCCGACGTGATCGCCTACCACAGCGCCCGGCACGGCCGCAGCATCGCGCGTTCCGTCGCCGCCCCGTACCTGCGGGACGGCCAGGTCGAGGAACCGCTGGTGTACCCGGTGACGACCGAGACCACCGACCACCCGGGCGGCTACCAGGGCGCCATCGACGAGTTCTACGCCGACGCGGCCGAACGCCTCGCCGCGCACCTGGCCGCGGGCCGCACCGTGGCGCTGCTGTGCGAGGGCGACCCGTTCTTCTACGGCTCCTACATGCACATGCACAAGCGGCTGGTGGGCCGGTTCGAGGTGGCCGCGATCCCCGGCGTGACCTCGGTGAGCGGGGCGGCGGCGATGCTCGGCAGGCCGCTGGCGGAACGCGACGAGGTGCTGACGGTGCTGCCCGGCACGCTCGACCCGGACGTGCTCGCCGAGAAGCTGGCGGGCACCGACGCGGCGGCGGTCATGAAGCTGGGCCGCACCTTCGACGGGGTGAAGGCGGCGTTCGAGAAGGCGGGCCGGCTCGACGAGGCCTACTTCGTGGAGCGCGCCACCACCGACCGGCAGCGGTTGCTGCCGCTGGGCGAGGTGGATCCGGCGTCGGTGCCGTACTTCTCGCTGGCGCTGCTGCCGAGCCCGGTGAACGCGGACAGCCCGCTGAACCTGACCGACGCGTCCGGGGTACCCGTTTCCGCTGCGGCGCAACGGGAAACTCCCGAGCCCGCGCCGACGGCGAGCACCGGCGAGGTCGTGGTCGTCGGCCTCGGCCCGGCCGGTCCGCAGTGGACCACGCCGGAGGCGCACACCGCCGTCGCCGCCGCCGACGACCTCGTCGGCTACGGCCCCTACCTGGACCGGTTGCCGACGAACCCGCGGCAGCGCAAGCACGCCTCGGACAACCGGGTGGAGGCCGAGCGCGCCGAGTTCGCCCTGGACCTGGCGCGGCGCGGATCCCGCGTCGTCGTGGTGTCCTCGGGCGATCCGGGCGTGTTCGCGATGGCCAGCGCCGTGCTGGAGGTCGCCACCGAGGAGCGGTTCGCGGAGGTGCCGGTGCGGGTGCTGCCCGGCCTCACCGCGGCGCAGGCGGTGGCGAGCCGGATCGGCGCGCCGCTGGGCCACGACTACTGCGTGCTGTCCCTGTCGGACCGGTTGAAGCCGTGGGAGGTCATCGTCGAGCGGCTGGCCGCGGCGGCGAAGGCCGACCTGGCGATGGCCATCTACAACCCGGCCTCGCGCAGCCGCACCTGGCAGGTCGGCGCCGCCCGCGACGTGCTGCTGGAGCACCGCTCCCCGGAGACGCCGGTGGTGATCGGCCGCGACGTGGGCGGGCCGCAGGAGTCGGTGCGGGTGGTGCCGCTCGGCGAACTCGATCCGTCCGATGTGGACATGCGCTGCCTGCTGCTGATCGGCTCGTCCACCACGCGCTCGGTCGGCGGGACGGTGTTCACGCCGCGCCGCTACCCGGCGTGACGCAGCCGTTCCACAGCGGCGGCCACGGTCCCCACCACGGGCACCGGTGGTTCCGGCGGGCGCCGCACCAGCACCACCGCGACGCCCAGCAGCCGGGCCGCATCCAGCTTCGGACGGGTCATCGGGCCGCCGCTGTCCTTGGTGACCAGCACGTCGATGCGGTGCTCGCGCAGCAGCGCCACCTCGTCGTCGAACGCGAACGGGCCGCGGGCCAGCAGCAGCTCGGTGCGCGGCGGCAGCGGCGGTTCCGGTGGGTCCACGGCGCGCACCAGGAACCGCAGGTCCAGGTGCGCGAACCGGTGCACGCCCTGGCGGCCGGTGCTGAGGAAGATCCGCTCGCCCAGGCCGGGCAGCGCGGCGGCGGCCTCGTCCAGCGAATCCACCAGGTGCCAGTGCGGTTCCGGTTCCCAGCCGGGCCTGCGCAGCACCAGCAGCGGCAGGCCCGCCAGTGCGCAGGCGCGCACCGCGTTCGAGGTCATGGCGGCGGCGAACGGGTGCGTCGCGTCCACCACCTCGTCGATGCGTTCGGCGCGCAGCCACGCGGCGAGGCCCTCGGCACCGCCGAAACCGCCGATCCGCACCTCGCCCTCGGGCAGCCGCGGGTCGCGCACCCGGCCCGCCAGCGAGGAGATCACGTGCACCGCCGGTTCGCCGCCGAGCCGGGCGGCGAGCTCGCGGGCCTCCGCGGTGCCGCCGAGCACCAGCACTCGCCGCACCTCGACCATGCGGCCAGCCTAGGCGGTGCGCTATGACCGGCCAGGCGCTGCGCTACGGCTGGACGACCGGCGCCTGCGCCACGGCGTCCACCGCCGCCGCCTACACGGCGCTGCTCACCGGCGGGTTCCCCGATCCGGTGGGCATCGTGCTGCCGAAGGGGCACCGCCCCGAGTTCGCCCTCGCCAAGGAACGCCTCGGCGCCGGGTCGGCGATGGCGGCGATCGTCAAGGACGCCGGGGACGACCCGGACGTGACGCACGGCGCGCTGGTGTCGGCCACGGTCCGCCCCGCCGAACCCGGCGCCGGGGTGGTGTTCCGCGCCGGTCCGGGCGTGGGCACCGTGACGAAACCGGGCCTGCCGCTGCCGGTGGGCGAACCGGCGATCAACCCGGTGCCGCGCGAACTCATCCGCGGCGTCGTGCGGCAGGTCGCCGCCGAGCACGGCGGCAGCGGGGACGTGGTCGTGGAGATCTCCGTGGAGAAAGGGGAGGAACTGGCGCGGCGCACCTGGAACCCGCGCCTCGGCATCCTCGGCGGCCTGTCCATCCTCGGCACGACCGGCGTGGTGGTGCCGTACTCGTGCTCGGCGTGGATCGACAGCATCCGCCGCGGCGTGGACGTGGCCCGGGCCGCCGGGCTGGAGCACGTCGCCGGCTGCACCGGCAGCACCTCGGAGAAGCTCGTCGACCGCACCTACGGCCTCGCGCCGGAGGCGATGCTGGACATGGGCGACTTCGCGGGCGCGGTGCTCAAGTACCTGCGGCGCCACCCGGTGCCCCGGCTGACGATCGCGGGCGGCATCGGCAAGCTCGCCAAGCTCGCCGACGGGCATCTGGACCTGCATTCGAAGCGGTCGCAGGTGAACTTCGCGCTGCTGGCCGGGATCGTGCGCGACGCGGGCGCCTCCGTCGAGTTCGCCGAGAGCATTCGCGGCGCCAACACCGCGCTGGACGCGCTCACCCGCTGCCAGGCCGAGGACATCCCGCTCGGCGACCTCGTCGCCGCCCGCTCCCGCGACTTCTGCCTGACCACCCTCCAGGGTGCCCCGATCGACGTCGAGGTCCTGGTCATCGACCGCGCGGGCACCCTCGTCGGCCACGCCCCGTTCCGCTGACCAGCGCCTACCGCATCGAGCGCCGGGCGGCTTCGGCGAAATCGGGGACGACTTCGCCGCGCTGTGCCAGCAACGAGTCGATCGTCTCGGGCGGCCTGCGCCTGGCGAGCACGGCGTCCCGCAGGCATTGCGAGATCAACTCCGGATCTTCGTCGAGCAGGTCCACCAGGAACGCGTCGGGATGTGTGGCCGCAACGCCGTGTTCCCTCAGATCGCGGGGCCGGAAAATCGTCCAGGTTCGCGGTGACGGTGACCTCAGCGCCCCCGTGCACCGCTGCGGCGAGCACGTGTCGATCCTCAGGCGCGTTGGCGAGCACGGGCATCAACCACTCGTAGTCGGTGACCTCGGCCTGCGGGAAGGCGGTGCGCATCGCACCAGCGGGACGCATCCGATCCGGGGGCGGAGCGCGTCGCGGGAGGTGATCGGGAACGGGATGTCCCGGGGGTCAGGAGGGCAGGCCGAGGGCGGCGGTGGTGACCGCATCGGGGTGCCCGGCCTGCCGCCAGTGCACGCGGGCCGGGAGGCCGAGGAGGGGGCCGTGCGGGTCGAATCCGCTCGCGCGGTAGGCGACGGCCTCGTCGTGGGAGTACACGATCACGACGTCGACGACGCCGGACGGCCAGTGCCGCACGTACAGCAGGGCGTCCAGCCGGCCGCCGTCGTCGTGCACCGGAACTCCCCGGAATCCCCGCGCTACGAGGCAGTGCAGGTTGTCGATCGCGTTCATGGCGCGAACTCCGTTCGAGGGGTGTCGAGGCGGGTCGGTCTCGGTGCGGGCGGGGTTCGGGAC
>NZ_JAIUJZ010000163.1:0-11095 GCF_020176775.1 Saccharopolyspora sp. 6M | reverse complement strand
CCCCCCCCCGCCCGGGGGGGGGGGGCCGCGGGGGGGGGGCGGCGGCCCCCCCCCCCCCGCCCCCCCCCCCCCCGGGGGGGCGCCCGGTTTCGTTCCGGGGGTCGTCGCGACAGGAAGGTTCCCTTCGTCGCGTCCGTGACAGGAAGGTTCCCCTCATCGCACGCGCCGGGCGCCCACGAACTCCGCGTGACAGGAAGGTTCCCTTCCTCCCACCCGTGACCGGAAGGTTCCCTTCCTCGCAGCACGGCGGCCCGGATCGGTGCCGTGCCTGCCGCGACCGCCCTACGCTGGGGACATGGCTTCCTACGGAGAACTCTTCCCGGGGCGCAAGCTCCGGCACGAGGGCGATCAGGGCGCGCCCGGGCGTGAGCACGATCCGGGTGGCCCGCTGGACCTGGACGGCGGCCTCGTGTTCCTCGCGCCGCCGAAGCAGGGGTCCGGTGAGGCACCACCGGAGCGGGACGCGCCTGCCCAGGACTGACCGCGCCCGAGGGCGAGGAAGGGAACCTTCGTGTCATCCGTGACCGGAAGGTTCCCTTCCTCCCGGGCGGGGTGCGTGGTCGTTGTCGGTGGCATCTCGTTGAATGTGCACATGCGCAGATGGGTGCTGCACGTGGACATGGACGCGTTCTTCGCGTCGGTCGAGCAGCTCACCCGTCCCACGGTCGCCGACCGGGCGGTGCTGGTGGGCGGCTTGGGGCCGCGGGGCACGGTGGCGGGGGCGAGCTACCAGGCCCGCGCCTACGGGGCCCGGTCGGCGATGCCGATGGCGGAGGCGCGGCGGCGCTGCCCGGTGGCGGTGGTGCTGCCGCCGCGGGGCCGTGTGTACCAGGCGGTGAGCCGCCGCGTGTTCGAGATCGTCCGGGACGTGTCGGAGGTGGTCGGCCAGGTGTCGATCGACGAGGCGTTCCTGGAGCCGGTGGAGCTGGCGGGTGCCGAGCCGGCGGAGGTGGAACGGTTCGCGGCCGGGTTGCGGGAGCGGATCCGCGGCGAGGTGGGGGTGCCGGCGTCGGTCGGTGCTGGTTCCGGCAAGCAGCTGGCGAAGATCGCGTCGGGGTTGGCGAAGCCGGACGGAGCGCTGGTGGTGCCGCCGGAGCAGGAGCTGGAGCTGCTGACCGGGCTGCCGGTGCGGAAGTTGTGGGGCGTGGGCCCGGTCACCGAGTCGAAGTTGCACCGCATCGGGGTGTACAGCGTGGGTGAGCTGGCGGCGCTGCGCTTGGGCGATGCGACGGCGCTGCTCGGGCAGGCGCACGGCGCGGAGTTGCACCGGCTGGCGCACGGCGTGGACGACCACCCGGTGGCGGAGCGCGCGGAGGCGAAGCAGGTCAGCGCCGAGACGACGTTCGACGTGGACATCACGGAGCCGGTGCGGTTGGCGACCGAGGTGGACGGGATGGCGGAGCACGCGCACCGCAGGCTGGTGTCCTCGGGCCGGGCGGCGCGGACGGTGACGGTGAAGGTGCGGGACGCGGATTTCACGACGATCAGCCGGGCGGAGACGTTCGCGACGGCGACCTCGGACCTGGGCCCGCTGGGTGCGGCGGCGCGGCGGCTGATCGGGGTGGCGGTGCCGCCGGGCACCCCGGTCCGGCTGGTGGGCGTGTCGTTCTCGGGTTTGGCGACGTCGGAGCAGGAGGCGTTGTTCGGCAACCCGTCCCAGGAACCCGAGGCGGTTCCGGAACCGGACTCGTCGGCGCCGGTGGCGGATCCCGCGCCGGTGGCGGCGCACCGGTCGTGGCGCGCGGGCGACGACGTGTTCCACCCGGATGCCGGGCACGGCTGGGTGCAGGGCGCCGGGTTGGGCCGGGTCACGGTCCGCTTCGAGACGGCCGTGACGGGTCGCGGCCGAGCCCGCACGTTCCACGACGACGACCCGGCACTCACCTCCGCCGACCCGTTGGACAGCCTCGGCTGGTGAAGAGCCTCAGAGCTTGGTCGAGTCCGGGAAGTGGATGGGCGGGAGGTGCCTTCGGTAGTGCCCGACCCACTTGCGCGGCGCCACGGTCTGCACGGCGCGTTCCACGGCGCGCGGGAGCCGGGTGAACGGCGGCAGGTGGAAGCGGTAGCGCACCGACGGGGTCCCGGGCAGCGAGGGCTGCTCTTCGACGCGCCAGCGCTCCAATTCGGGGTGCCTGCTGCTGAATCCCGGGTCGGCCGGGTAGAACTCCAGCGCCACGCGCCGCTCGGGGTGCACGGGCCGCTTCTGCTCGATCCACGGGAGGCTGCCGATGCCGATGGCGGAGATCTCGTTCCACGACACCCCGTACACCTCGCCGAGGGTGCGGGCGTAGAAACCGCTGCGGTCGAGCAGGAAACCGCGGCTGCTGAGCATGCCCCGGGAGGAGATCACGAAGCCGAGGAACACGATGCCGAACACCAGCTGCCACACCCACATGCCGACGGTGCTGCCGTTGTTCGCCAGGGTGGCCGCGCACAGCACGGTGCCGAGACCGCTGACGCCGCCGCCGATGAGCAGCAGGCGGAAGCTGTTCGCGGACACGTCGACGTCCTGCGCTTCGGGACCGAGCCCGACGGGCGCCGGGGGTTCCGGGGGCTGCTCCTGCTTGCCGTAGACGCGGGTCGCGGAGCCGCCGCGTTCCGCCCCCATCCGCGCGGTGGCGTCATTCCTGCGGGTGACGCGGCCGGGCACCGTCGCCCATTCCCGTCCGGCCCGGTCCGCGCGTTGCCATCCACCTGGAAGCCACTTCATGCTCGCCAGGGTAGCGGCGAACACGGAACGTGATCACGGTCGGTGGCGCGAAACCAGGGCGGCATCAGGGTGATTTCCGGGCTCCCCCGATGCCGCCCGTGCCGGGTCAGCCGGCGGGGACGCGGAGGATCAGCGCGTCGCCCTGACCGCCGCCGCCGCAGAGCGCGGCCGCGCCGGTGCCGCCGCCGCGGCGCCGCAGTTCCAGCGCCAGGTGCAGCGCGATGCGGGCACCGGACATGCCGAGCGGGTGGCCGAGGGCGATGGCGCCGCCGTTGACGTTGACGACGTCCGGGGAGAGCCCGAGCGCGCGGGTGGAGACGATGCCGACGGCGGCGAACGCCTCGTTGATCTCCACCAGGTCGAGGTCGGCGACGTCCACGCCGCCCTTGGCGCAGGCCGCCTTGATCGCGTTCGACGGTTGTTCGTGCAGGCTGGCGTCCGGGCCGGCGACGACGCCGTGCGCGCCGATCTCGGCGAGCCAGGTCAGGCCGAGTTCCTCGGCCTTCGCCCTGCTCATGACGACGACGGCGGCGGCGCCGTCGGAGATCTGCGAGGCCGACCCGGGGGTGATGGTGCCGTCGGGGGCGAACGCCGGGCGGAGCTTGCCGAGCGATTCGGCGGTGGTGTCCGGGCGGATGCCCTCGTCGGCGTCGACGACGACCGGGTCGCCCTTGCGCCGCGGCACCTCGACGGGGGTGATCTCCTCGGCGAACGCGCCGCGTTCCGCGGCGGCTCCGGCGCGCTGGTGCGAGCGGGCGGCGAACTCGTCCTGCTCAGGCCGGGTGAGGCCGTGCCGGGAGTTGTGCTTCTCCGTGGAGGCACCCATCGCGATGTCGTCGAAGGCGCAGGTCAGGCCGTCGAACGCCATGTGGTCGACGAGCTGCGCGTCGCCGAACTTGGTGCCTTCGCGGGAGCCCGCGAGCAGGTGCGGGGCCTGCGTCATCGATTCCTGGCCGCCGGCGACGACGACGTCGAACTCGCCGGCGCGGATGAGCTGGTCGGCGAGGGCGATGGCGTCGAGCCCGGACAGGCACACCTTGTTGATGGTCAGCGCGGGCACGTCCATCGGGATCCCGGCGTGCACGGCGGCTTGCCGGGCGGGGATCTGGCCGGCGCCGGCGGTCAGCACCTGCCCCATGATCGTGTACTGCACCTGGCCGGGGGCGACGCCGGCGCGTTCGAGGGCGGCTTTGATGGCCACACCGCCGAGCTGCGCGCCCGAGAAGTCCTTCAACGAGCCCAGCAGGCGGCCCATCGGGGTGCGCGCCCCGGCAACGATCACAGATGTGCTCACAGTGGCCTCCCGGCCCTCTCGTCGACTACCGCTGCGCACCGCTCGGGCGCGCTCTCCATCATGCGCTCGACCCGCCCACGTCCACGCGTGGCACGCAGTGCCATCTGGGCACTCTCGCACAGGAACACCATCGGCAGGAAGGTTCCCTTCCCGTCACGGCGCCTGCGAGGAAGGGAACCTTCCTGCCACCGGTGACCGGAAGGTTCCCTTCCTCGCAGTCCGTCAGCAGGCGCCGCGGCCCGCGGTGAGGTCACACAACCCCGCCCCGGCCGACCAGCGCAACGACTCCCGGGCGTCGGAGCCGAGCGCCCTGGACGCGGACACGTCGCCGCGCGCCCCGGTGTCGGCGGCGAGCCAGTAGCGCACCTCGGTTCCGCCGCGGGTCAGCACGTAGAACGGGTCCGGCACCGGCGCGGGCCCGTAGCCGGGGACCCGCCACGCCTCGTCCCCCTGCGCCGCGGCGGGGTCGACGAAGGCGCAGTCGTGGACGGCGCCCGCGTAGCGGCACCGCCGAGGTGCGGCCCCGCCGTGCATGCCGACGGTGGTGTCCTCGACGACGCCCGCGGCGAGGAGCCGCTGGTACACGTCCTCGCAGGCACCTTCGTCGCAGGCGTACCAGGAGCTCCAGGCGGCGGCGCGCGCCGCGGCAGGGGAGGAGCCGTCGCCCAGTTCGCCGCAGTACTTCCGCACCACGTGCGGTGCGACGGTGCGCGCGGCCGTGCCGGTGTCGATGGCGGCCGCCGCGGTCGCGTCCGCGCCGAGCCCGGCCGAGTCGAGCTGCCAGGCCCCGACGCCGGGGCTGAAGAAGATCCCCGGTGAGCTCCGCCCCGGGTCGGCGAGCGCGGTCCCGTCGTCGTACCGGGAGAGCGTCATGGGCGCCGGTGCGCCGCCGGAGGCCGCGACCTCCGGCCAGGTGGGCGCGAGGACCAGGCGAGCGGCGGTGTCCACGTCCACCGCGCAGTCCGCCCCCGCCGCGGCGTCGGCGGCCGCGGCGCGCACCGCCGCGTGCGGTTCGGCTCCGAACTCCAGCGGCCCCGGGTCGACCCAGGCGCGTTCGTGCTTGAGCCGGACCTCGTCGGGTACGCCCGCGGAGATCGACGGGAGGCCGATCACGAGCACCGCGGTGGCCACCGCGATCAGCCGGGTTCGTCGTCCGGAGACCATGTCCCACCCTCCACGTAGACGGCGCGCGGCGCCCGGGCGCGCACCGCGGCGGCACCCGGGCCGAGGCCTTTCCTGCCACATCTCGCACCCCCGCGCAGGATTCGCGGCGCGTTAGGCTCCCGCCATGCAGAGCGAACTGAGCGGGTTGGTCACCGCCGTCGACCACGTCGGCATCGCGGTCACCGATCTCGACGCCGCGATCGAGTTCCAGCGCGCCACGTTCGGCCTGGAGGTCGCTCACACCGAGGTCAACGAGGAGCAGGGGGTGCGGGAGGCGATGCTGCGCGCGCCGGGCGACGCCGCCGGGGCCACCCAGCTGCAGGTGATCGCGCCGCTGCGCTCCGACTCGGCGATCGCGAAGTTCCTGGACCGCAACGGGCCGGGCCTGCAGCAGCTCGCGTACCGGGTCACCGACGTGGACGCGGCGAGCGAGGCCCTGCGCGCCAAGGGCCTGCGGCTGCTCTACGACGCGCCGCGGCGGGGCACCGCGGGCAGCCGCATCAACTTCGTGCACCCGAAGGACGCGGGCGGGGTGCTGGTGGAGCTCGTCGAACCCGCGTCCTGACCGTCAGCGCGGGCCGAGCCCGCGGGCGATGAACTCGATCTCGCGGTCGGCGGACTCGTCGTGCTCGGCGCGCCCGGCGACCGCGTGCCGGTGGTCGATCACCCTGGCCAGCAGGACGGCGGCGGTGTCCACGTCGGCGCGCGCCGGAGCGGGTGCCGCGGCGGTGACGACCTCGCGGACCTGGGCCACGACGGCCCGGAAGCGTTCGCGCAGCGCGCGCCGGACCGCGCTGTGCGTGTCGGCCTCCCGCCACAGCAGGTGGTGCAGCGGCAGCGTCGCCTCGAACCGCCGGTCCAGCTCGGCGACCAGGCGGCGCAGCGTGCCCGCCACGTCGCCCGGCACCACGATCCGCCGGACGTCCACGCGCTCCGCGGGCAGCCGGTCCACGAGCGCCACCAGCAGGTCCGGTTTGCGGCGGAAGTAGTAGTGGATCAGGCCCTTCGGCACGCCGGCCCGCTCGGCGATCCGCGACGTGGGGGTGGCGGCGAACCCGGACTCGGCGAACAACTCGCCCGCCGCCGACAGGATCCGCTCCCGCGCCGACGCCGCCGGCGCGCGACGTCGGCGACTCGGCTTCCCGGCGGTGAACTCGCGCACAGCGCCTCTTCCCGTCAGCGGGCCGCACCGACCGACCGCGCGGAACTCCCGCGGCCGGAGCGCGCGGCCGACCGGTCAGTGCTGACCGGCCACGCCCCTGCCGTGCGCCACGGTCGCCTGCGGCAGGGCCGCGGCGCCGACGAGGACGGCCAGCACCCCCGCCACCCAGGAGGTCCACGCGGCCCCGGTCAACGCCGCATAGCCCAGCACCCACGGCGCGATGAACAGCAGCACCCCCAGCAGCATGTGGGCGTACTCGCTGGTCATCGACCTGGGCAGCGCCAACGACCACACGGCGGCGATCACCAGCAGCCCGCCGAGCACGACCATCGCCGACAGCGCACCGCCGTTGGTGCGCGTCCACATCGTCGCGAGCACGACGTACACCCCGATCACCAGCGCCGCCCAGTCCTGCCACCGTGTCCAAGGCCGGACCTGCGACGGTTCGTTCGTCCTGGTCGCCATGTCGATCACCTCCAGCAGCCCGCCCGACGCACCCCACCGTTCGCGTTGACCGGCCGGCCGAACAAGGGACTTCCGGCCCGAGACCGCGCGCTCAGCCCCGGTCCGGTGGTTCCGCGGCGCGATTCTCCGGTCATCCCGCCCACACCTCCCACAACGCGGTTGCCTTCCAGGTAGCGTTGAACCATGGGCCTCGCCGACGATCGTGATCTTCTCCCGCTGGGATCGGGCTTCGACCTCGTTCGCAAGAACGGATACGACCGCGCCCAGGTCGACGAGCATCTCGAACGGGTCGACGCGGATCTGCGCATCATCACCTCCGACCGCGACGCCGCCGTGTCGCAGGCGCGCGATCTGTCGAAGCAGCTCGAATCGTCGCGCTCGGAGATCGAGAACCTCCGCGGTCAGGTGGAGCGGCTGTCCAAGCCGCCGACCACGCTGGAAGGGCTCAGCGAACGGCTGCAGCGGATGCTGCGCCTCGCGCAGGACGAGGCCAACGACATCCGCGCCCGCGCCGAGAAGGACGCCGCCGAGACCCGCGCCCGTTCCGAGGCCGAAGCGGGCGCGCTGCGCACCCGCTACGAGAAGCTCATCGCCGAGGTCGACACCCGGCGCTCCGAGATGGAGCAGGAGCACCGGTCGACGCTGGAGAAGGCCAAGGCCGAAGCCGAGCGGATCACCACCGAGGCGGAGGAGAACCGCAAGCGCGCCGACGAGGAGTCCGAGGCCCGCCGGGTGCAGGTCGAAGAGGACTTCGAGATCGCGATGGCGGCGCGGCGCACCGAGTCCATGAAGCTGCTCACCGAGCAGGAGACGACCAGCAAGGCCGACGCCCAGCGCCGCGTCCGCGAAGCCACCGAGGAAGCCAACCGCAGGCTGCGGGAAGGCACCAACGAGGCGCACCGCCGGGTCCGCGAGGCCACCGACGAGGCCACCAGGCTCACCACCGAAGCCCAGCAGGCCGCGGAGAAGCTGCACCGGGAGAGCACCGAAGCCGCCCAGCTCCTCGAACGCGAGAGCACCGCGGCCGCGGACAAGCGCGAGAAGGACAGCATCGCCGCCGCCCAGCAGCGCGAGAAGGAGAGCGTCGAGGCCGCCGAGAAGCGGGAGCTCGACAGCACCCGGGAAGCGGAACGGCTGGTCGCCGAGGCCACCGAGAAGTCCGAGCGGATGGTCCGGGAGACCACCGACGAAGCGACCCGCCTCGTCGAGGAGGGCACCCGGGAACGCGAACGCCTCATCCGGGAAGCGCGGCTCGACGCCGAGCGCAGGCTCGGCGCCACCACCGAGGAGTGCCAGCGCAGGCTCACCAAGGCCGACCAGCAGGTGCACTCGCTCACGGAGCTGCGCGACACCGTCGCGAGCAAGCTGCGGGACGCCGCGGAACTGCTCGGCCAGACCACGCCGCTGCTCGCCCGCCTCGACCAGGAGGACGAGGAGGAGGCCGCGCTGCGGGAAGCCGCCGCGGAAGCCCGCGAGCAGGCGCGCAAGTCCGCCGAAGCCGAGGTCGCCGAAGACCGCTCGCACGAACCCGCACCGCAGGCCGCCCAGCCGGGGCAGCGCCCCGCGCAGCAACCCCAGCAGCGGCCGCAGAACCAGCAGCGCAGCGGAGCCGAAGGGCCCACGGAGAAGATCCAGCGCCAGAACCTCCCCGGCGCGGCCAACCCCGGGCAGCAGCAGCGGAACCCGCACGACCCGCCGACCCGGCGGATCCAGCTGCCCATCCCCGGCGCGGCCGAACAGCAGCAGCGCCAGGGCACCGAGCAGGGCGGCCCGAAGTCCGCACCCGCCGAGCAGGCACCGCGACAGCACCGCTGATCGACCACCGGGCGAGTCCCGGACGCGTTCGCGAAGCCCGGCCAGGGCACACCCCGGCCGGGCTTTTCGACGTCCGCACCCCGGTGGAGGAAGGGAACCTTCCGATCACCGGTGGCAGGAAGGTTCCCTTCCACCACCCACCGCGCGGATCCGGGCAGCACGAAGGCCCGCTCGTCGCGGGAAGCGGAACGGCCGGCAGCGCACCGGCCGGTGGATCAGTGCTCCGGCACGGCCCGCCGCGCGGTGGCGAACCGCGGGCGCCCCGCCAGGTCCGGGTGGTCCTCGACGTCGCACAGCACCCGCCGCGCCTTGAGCAGCGCGGGCACCGAACCGCCGTGGGTGTCGTCGTGCTCGATCGCCACCCCGCCGCCGGGCCGCAGCAGCCGCGCGGCGCACCCGACGACCTGCCGCACCACGTCGAGCCCGTCGCGGCCGCCGAACACGGCGCCGTGCGGGTCGTGGTCGCGCACCTCCGGCGGCACCGGCGTGCCCTCGGGCACGTACGGCGGGTTGCACAGCACCAGGTCGACGAGCCCTTCGAGCTCCATCAGCAGCGTCGGATCGCCCACGTCACCGGAGTAGAGCCGGACCGGGGTGTCGCCCGCGGCGGCCTGCTGGTCCACGTTGTGCCGCGCCCACGCCAGCGCGTGCGGGTCCAGTTCGACGGCGTGCACCTGGGCGTCGGGGCGGGCGTGCGCGGCGGCCAGCGCGAGCGCCCCGGTCCCCGTGCACAGGTCGACGATCACGGGCCGCTCCACGCCGTCGAGCACCGAGAGGCCCCAGGCGAGCAGCAGCTCCGTCTCCGGCCGGGGGACGAACACGCCCGGCCCGACGCTGAGCTCCACGCCGCCGAGGTGCGCGTTGCCGACCAGGTGCTGCAGCGGGATCCGCTCGGCGCGGCGCTGCACGAGCGCCTGCAGCGCCTCCACCACCGGCGGGTCGACCAGCGGCACCATCATCAGTTTGGTGCGTTCCACGCCGAGCAGGTGCGCGGCCAGCAGTTCGGCGTCCGTCCGGGGGCTCGCC
Source organism: Saccharopolyspora sp. 6M (assembly GCF_020176775.1). NCBI lineage: Bacteria > Bacillati > Actinomycetota > Actinomycetes > Pseudonocardiales > Pseudonocardiaceae > Saccharopolyspora > Saccharopolyspora sp. 6M. Next base: position 1,459 of record NZ_JAIUJZ010000163.1, on the reverse strand, counting down.
ACGCCTGCCGCGGACAACCGACGTTCCGCTTCGAGGATGGCCAGGCGCAGTGGCTGTCGAGTCACGGGGGCAAGCTTAGAGCGCATGATCCGGGAGCTCGTTCAGGCGACACCCCGGAACGCGGAGAACCTCCCCGGCACGGCGAACACGACCCGGTCGGGTCGATCCGGTACCGCGCGGCCCGGGCACGCGGCCGGTCCGCTCAGGCACTCGCGGCAAGCCGGTCGGCGCGGTCCGCGGCGACCAGCGCCTCCAGCACCCCGTCCAGGTCCCCGTCGAGCACGTGGTCCAGGTTGTAGGCCTTGTAGTTGACCCGGTGGTCGGAGATGCGGTTCTCCGGGAAGTTGTAGGTGCGGACCCGTTCGGAGCGGTCCACGGTGCGCACCTGGCTGCGCCGCGTCTCGGCTGCCTCCTTCTGCGCTTCCTCCTCGGCGAGCGCCTGCAGCCGGGCGCGCAGCACCTGGATGGCGCGCAGCTTGTTCTGCAGCTGCGACTTCTCGTTCTGGCAGGACACCACGGTGCCCGTCGGCAGGTGGGTGATGCGCACCGCAGAGTCGGTGGTGTTGACGCTCTGCCCACCGGGCCCGGAGGAGCGGTACACGTCGATGCGCAGGTCCTTCTCGTCCACCTCGACCTCGACCTCTTCGGTCTCCGGGTACACCAGGACACCGGCCGCGGAGGTGTGCACCCGGCCCTGCGATTCGGTGACCGGCACCCGCTGCACCCGGTGCACGCCGCCTTCGAACTTCAGCTTCGACCACACGCCGTCCGGCCCGGTGTCCCCGGCTTTGGCCTTCACCGCGACCGTCACGTCCTTGTAGCCGCCCAGGTCGGATTCGGTGGCGTCGAGCACCTCGGCCCGCCAGCCCTGCCGCTCGGCGAAGCGCAGGTACATCCGCAGCAGGTCACCGGCGAACAGCGCCGATTCCTCGCCGCCCTCCCCGGACTTGACCTCCAGCACCACGTCGGAGGAGTCGTGCGGGTCGCGGGGCAGCAGCAGCTCGGTGAGCTTCTCCTCCAGCTCCGGCACGGATTCGGCGAGCGCATCGGCTTCGGCGGCGAACCCCTCGTCGTCGGCGGCCAGCTCGCGCGCCGTCACCAGGTCGGAGCGGGCCTGCTCCCACTCCTTCGCGACCTTCGCCACGGGGGTCAGCTCGGCGTAGCGGCGGCCGAGCTTGCGCGCGGTGGCCTGGTCGGCGTGCACGTCCGGTTCGGCCAGGCGCCGTTCCAGTTCCGCGTGCTCCGCGAGCAACTCGTCGAGCTTGGACGTTTCCACGGGAACCTTCTTCGCTGCTGGACCGGACGGGCTGGACCGGGATTCGGCTGGACGAGCGGGCAGGGCCCGGCACGACGACGGCGCCCCCCCTGCGCGGGGCGCGCGGGCCGGCGCCCGGGGGCCCCCCAACAATCCGGCGGGGTTAGGCGCCCCCCCGGCCCCCCGGGGGGGGCGCCCCCCCCC
>NZ_JAIUJZ010000162.1:0-15488 GCF_020176775.1 Saccharopolyspora sp. 6M | reverse complement strand
CTCGGCGGGGGGGTCGTGGTCGGCGGGGGCCCTGGGGGGCCGCCCGGCCCCCCCGGCGGCCCCCCCCCGGGGGGGGGGGGCGGGGCGGGCCCCCCTCGGCCCAGCTACTTCGCGGCGTTCTTCTGCCGCCGGCCGTAGCGGGCCTCGAAGCGAGCCACCCGGCCACCGGTGTCCAGAATCTTCTGCTTGCCCGTGTAGAACGGGTGGCAGTTGGAGCAGACCTCGACCGTGATGTTGCCGGCCTTGCTGGTGCTCCGGGTGGTGAAAGTGTTCCCGCAGCCGCAGGTCACCTGGGTGGCGACGTACTCGGGGTGAATGTCCGACTTCACGCGTGTCCTCCTGTTCGGGGCCGCCGGGTCCTCGCCGACGATCATCGCGAGGTGAACCGGAGCCGACTCGGCCTGTCATTCTGCCAGACCGAAGGCGCTGACCTGGAACGCAGTCGCCGAGCACGTTATTCCTGGCGAGCGGCTCGCCCGACCGCCCGGCGCGGGCAGGCGACCGCCCGCCGAGCGGCCGCCGCGACGCGGTGCGAACGGACCCGTCCGCCAGCATCCTTGATCCCGTGCTGTGCCCTGCGCTGCGTGACCTCACGGTCCGGATGTGGATCCTGCTGCCGCCGCTGTTCCTCGTCGGCGCGAGCGGCGTGGCCGCGCTGGTGTCCTGGTCCTTCCAACCGGGACGGCCCGGGCTGGAGGTGTCGCCGCCGGTGCTGCTGGGGTTCGCCGCGGGGCTCGCGCTGTTCACCGGCGGGAAGGTGCGCTGGTCCCGCGACTGGCAGCGCCGCTGGCTCCGGTTCGCCTACCCGGCCGCGCTGTTCGGCTGCGCGCTCGGCGCCGACCGGGTGCTGGTGCCGCTGCTGCCGACGCTGCTGCTCGGCGGGGTGGCGCTGGTGGCGCTCGTGGTCGTCGCGGTCCGCGGTGCGGCGCGGACCTGCGAATCCCGCTGACCGCTCCCTGATCCCCCCAGCTTTCCCGCGCACCCGCGCACCCGCGCACCCGCGAGGAAGGGAACCTTCCGGTCACCGGTGGCAGGAAGGTTCCCTTCCTCGCACGGCGGCGTGCGCCGACGCGGGGGGGGGGGGGGGGGGGGGGGGGGGGGGGGGGGGGGGGGGGCGCGGGGGCCGCGCCCGGCCGCCCCCCCGCCCGGGGGCCCCCCCCCCCCGCGGGGGGGGGGCGCCCCCCCCCCCCCCCCCCCCCCCCCCCGCTGCGGAGACCTCAGTTCGCGGGCAGCGGCGCGACCCCGCGGTCCGCCAGCATCCCGCGCATCAGCTCGCTCTCGGTGCCCTGCGAACCCAGCATGTTCGCCGCGAGCCCGCGCACCGGTTCGAGCCCGGCGTGCTCGGCGCCGTAGCGGGCCATCGGCGCCCCGCCCTCGTGGTGGCGCAGCATCAGCTGCAGGAAGTACGCGTCGAACGCGGGACCGTCGAGCCCGCGCAACCGGTCCAGCTCCGCGGTGTCGGCCATGCCGGGCATGGTGGCCGCGCCGGAGCCGGTGGCCGCGCCGTGCATCGAGTGCTGCTCCATGCCGTGCTCGTGCCCGCCGGAACCCATCCACCGCATCGGCGAGGTGCTGCCGGTCGGCTCGTCCCACAGGTTCAGCCAGCCCTGCATCCGACCGATCTGGTCGCGCTGGTTGGTCTCGATGTCGAACGCGAGCTGGCGCACCGCGACGTCCGCCGCGTGCTCCCTGGCGAGCGTGGCCATGGTCACGGCCTGCTGGTGGTGCGTCGACATGTCCTGCGCGAACCCGATGTCGACGGCGCTCGGTGCCGGTTCGGAGTCGTGCGAGGGGGTGGCGATGAGCAGCCCGCCCGCGCCGCCGAGCAGCAGCAGGGCGGCGGCCGCCACGACGGCGATGGCGATGCGCACCGGCATCGACGCGTCGGGGTTCTCCTGGGTGCTCACCGGGTCACCGACCGCCCATCTCGCCCTGCGCCTGCTGGGTGCCCTCCCCGCTCATCGGGATGGCGTCCGCGGGCGGCGGGCTCGCGTCGAACGGCGGCGGGTTCTGGGTGTCGAACGCGCCCGGGTAGGCCTGGCAGGAGCCGCCGATCTCCGGGTAGACGTTGTTCGGGTTCTCCTTGAGCGCGGTGATGAACTGGTCGATGCGCGCGTCGTCCGGGCTGTCCAGCTTCAGCTGGTGGCCCCAGGACTGCAGGGAGATCGGGGAGTCGAGGCCCGGGTACGGCGACATCATCGTGTAGGGCTTGTTCTCCACCCGGCGGGCGAGCTTCTCCTTGCCCGCCTCGTCGATCCGCGCCGGGTCGTAGGCGATCCAGATGGCGCCGTGCTCCAGCGAGTGCACCATGTTCTCGGTCCGCACCGCGTTCGGGTAGACGACGCCGGTGCAGTCGGCCCAGATCCCGTCGTGCGGGCCGCCGTAGGGGGGCGTCTTGTCGTAGGCGACGCGCTGGGCCGGAGTGACGTGCTGCTGGCCCGGGTACTCGGCGGTGACGACGCCGGGGATGCCCTTGGACGGGTCCGGGTTCTCCGGGCTCGGCTTGAACGGTGCGGCGGCGGCTTCCGCCTTGGCCTGCGCCTCCCGCGACTCGGCCTGGCCGGCGTAGCGGACGTAGGCGTAGCCGAAGACCACGACCGCGACGAGGAGCACCACTCCGACTCCGGAGATCGTCGCCCACGGGATCGAGCGCTGCTGCACCACGGAACCGCGCGCCTTGCGCATCGCCTTGCTCTGCTTACCGCTCGCCATGCTGTCCGGACCTCGTCTCGCCATCGGTCGCCAGGTGACCCGGCTCGCCAGTCTAGGGATCCCACGGCCACCGGAGGGCGTACGTCGAACACGTCGTGGGTCACGTTCTCACACCGAGGTCACCGCCCGATCACCTACCGTGCACGCGACGGGCCCGGCGATCGCACCCGTTCGCTGAACAGCGGCGACGCATCCTTAGACTTCTCCAGGTGACTCCCGCCGCGCTCGCTGATCTGGTCCGCAACGCCGCCGTCGACGTGCTCTCCGCACGTGACCTGGACGTTTCCGTGCTCCCGGAGACGGTGACGGTGGAGCGCCCCCGCAACCCCGAGCACGGCGACTACGCGACGAACCTGGCAATGCAGGTCGCGAAGAAGGCGGGCGTGCCGCCGCGCGACCTGGCGACCTGGCTGTCCGAGGCGCTGGCCGCGCAGGACGGCATCACCGAGGTGACCGTCGCCGGGCCGGGCTTCCTGAACCTGCGGCTGGCCACCGACGCGCAGGCCGGGATCGTGCGCGACGTCGTCACCGCCGGAGCCGGGTTCGGCCGCGGCGACCGCTACCAGGGCCTGCGGGTGAACCTGGAGTTCGTCTCGGCGAACCCGACCGGCCCGATCCACCTGGGCGGCACCCGCTGGGCCGCGGTCGGCGACGCGCTGGGCCGCACCCTGTCCGCGCAGGGCGCCGAGGTGGTGCGCGAGTACTACTTCAACGACGCGGGCGCGCAGATCGACCGCTTCGTGCTGTCGCTGCTGGCCGCCGCGAAGGGCGAGCCCGCGCCGGAGGACGGCTACGGCGGCGACTACATCGCCGACATCGCCCAGCGGGTGCTCGCCGCCGAACCGGGCGCGCTGGAGCAGCCGGAGGCCGAACGGCACGAGACGTTCCGGCGCGTCGGCGTGGGCCTCATGTTCGAAGAGATCAAGCGCAGCCTGCACGAGTTCGGCACCGACTTCGACGTCTTCTTCCACGAGGACTCGCTGCATGCCTCCGGCGCGGTGGAGACGGCCGTCGCGCAGCTGAAGGAATCCGGGCACCTGTACTTCGAGGACGGCGCCTGGTGGCTGCGCTCCACCGAGTTCGGCGACGACAAGGACCGGGTGGTGATCAAGAGCGACGGGGGCACCGCCTACATCGCCGGGGACATCGCCTACCTGCGGGACAAGCGGGGCCGCGGCTTCGACCTGTGCCTGTACATGCTCGGCGCCGACCACCACGGCTACGTGAGCAGGCTCAAGGCCGCGGCCGCCGCGTTCGACGACGACCCGAACGCGGTCGAGGTGCTGATCGGGCAGCTGGTGAACCTGGTGCGCGACGGGAAACCGGTGCGGATGAGCAAGCGCGCGGGCACCGTCGTCACCCTGGAGGACCTGGTCGAGGCGGTCGGCGTGGACGCCGCCCGCTACTCGCTGACCCGCTCCTCGGTGGACTCGGCCGTGGACATCGACCTGGACCTGATCAGCAAGCGCAGCAACGAGAACCCGGTCTACTACGTGCAGTACGCGCACGCCCGGCTGTCCTCGTTGCAGCGCAACGCCGCGTCCCTCGGCATCGACCGGGGACCGGTGCAGGAGGCGGACCTGTCGCTGCTCTCCCACGAACGCGAGGGCGACCTGATCCGCACGCTCGGCGAGTACCCGCGAGTGGTGCTCTCCGCCGCCGAACTGCGGGAACCGCACCGCATCGCGCGGTACCTGGAAGAAGTGGCCAGCGCCTACCACAAGTTCTACGACGCGTGCCGCGTGCTGCAGCCCGGTGATGACCAGGCGAACGCGCTGACGATCGCGCGCCTGCAGCTGTGCGAGGCGACCCGCCAGGTGCTGGCCAACGGTCTGGGGCTGCTCGGAGTGAGCGCCCCCGACCAGATGTGACCGACGACGTCCACGCCCGGCGTTCGGGCGGCCGCGCCGGGGAACGGCTCCCCGGCCGGCACGAATCCGCAGAGGAGCCGCGATCATGCGCGCCCATCCCGCCGGACCTCGGCACGCCGAGGTCCTGTTGCCGGGCAGCACAGCCGGGCCGGTCCCGGCGGACGAGTCCGAGCTCGACGAGTTGCACGCGGCGGTGTGGCCGCGCGGTGCGCACCGGGAGGACGACGGCGCCGTCTCCTTCGCCGGGACGGACGTGCGCGAACTCGTCCGCGAGCACGGCACCCCGCTGTTCGTCCTCGACGAGGCCGACTTCCGGTCCCGCTGCGCCGAATACGCGACCGCGTTCGGCGACCCCGCATCCGTGCACTACGCGTCGAAGGCGTTCCTGTGCACCGAGGTGGCCCGCTGGGTCGCCGAGGAAGGCCTGAGCCTGGACGTGTGCAGCGGCGGTGAGCTCCGCGTCGCGCTGCGCGCCGAGTTCCCGCCGGAGCGCATCACGTTCCACGGCAACAACAAGTCCACCGCGGAGCTGGCGACCGCCGTGGACGCCGGCGTCGGTTCCGTCGTGCTGGACTCGTTCCACGAGATCGCCCGCCTGGACCACCTGGCCCGCGAACGCGGTGTCGTGCAGCCGGTGATGATCCGGGTCACCGTCGGTGTCGAAGCGCACACCCACGAGTTCATCGCCACCGCGCACGAGGACCAGAAGTTCGGGTTCTCGCTGGCCGCGGGCAACGCCGCCGAAGCGGCCCGCCGCGTCATCAAGGCCGACGGCCTCGACCTGGTGGGCCTGCACAGCCACATCGGTTCGCAGATCTTCGACGACGACGGTTTCGGCCTGTCCGCGCACCGGGTGGTGTCGCTGCTGGCCGAGCTGCGCGCCGAGCACGGCGCCGAAGCGCTGGGGAACCTGACCACCGTGGACCTCGGCGGCGGCCTCGGCATCGCCTACACCCCCGACGACGACCCGCTGCCGGTGCGGGAGCTGGCGACCCGGCTGCACGACGTGGTCCGCAAGGAGTGCGACCTCGCCGGGTTCGAGCCGCCGCGGGTGGCCGTCGAACCGGGCCGCGCCATCGCCGGGCCCGGCACGGTCACCGTCTACGAAGTGGGAACGATCAAGGACGTCGAGCTCGACGGCGGCGTGTCGCGCCGCTACGTGAGCGTGGACGGCGGCATGAGCGACAACATCCGCACCTCGCTCTACGACGCCGTCTACGACTGCAGGCTCGTCTCCCGATCGGCCGAAGCGCCCCCCGTGCTGTCCCGCATCGTGGGCAAGCATTGTGAGTCCGGTGACGTTGTGGTGCGAGACTGCTGGTTGCCGGAGGACATTGCTCCGGGCGACCTGCTGGCCGTCGCCGCGACGGGAGCCTACTGCTACGTGATGGCGAGCAACTACAACCGACTCCCCAAGCCGCCGGTGGTCGCCGTGCGGGACGGGCGGTCGCGACTGCTGCTGCGCAGGGAGACCGAGGACGACCTGCTCCGGCTGGAGGTGTGAGTGATCGAGGACCGTGAGCCGATCCGCGTCGCGCTGCTGGGCTGCGGCACGGTCGGCACCGAGGTACTGCGCCTGCTGCAGGGCCGCCCCGAGGAGTTCGCGGCGCGGACCGGTGCACCCGTGCAGGTCACCGGCGTCGCCGTGCGGCGGCTCCACAAGCATCCGAACGTCCCCGAGCAGCTGCTCACCACGGACGCCGCCGCGCTCGTCGACGGCGACGTGGACGTGGTGGTGGAGCTGATCGGCGGCATCGAACCGGCCCGCTCGCTGCTGCTGCGCGCGCTGCGCAGCGGCAAGTCGGTGGTGACGGGGAACAAGGCGTTGCTGGCCGAGCACGGCTCGGAGCTGTACGCCGCCGCCGACGAGTCCGGGGCGGACATCTACTTCGAGGCCGCCGTCGCCGGGGCGATCCCGCTGCTGCGCCCGCTGCGCGAATCCCTCGCCGGGGACCGCATCAACCGGGTGATGGGCATCGTCAACGGCACGACGAACTACATCCTGTCCGCGATGGACTCCACGGGCGCCGGCTACTCGGAGACCTTGGACGAGGCCGGGCGGCTGGGCTACGCGGAAGCGGATCCGACCGCCGACGTGGACGGCTTCGACGCGGCGGCGAAGGCCACCATCCTGGCGTCGCTGGCGTTCCACACCCGTGTCGCGGCCACCGACGTGCACCGCGAGGGCATCTCCGGCGTCACCCCCGGCGACATCGCGGCCGCGAAATCGCTGGACCGGGTGGTGAAGCTGCTGGCGATCTGCGAGCGCGTCGTCGCCGAGGACGGCACCGAATCGGTCTCGGCCCGCGTGCACCCGGCGATGATCCCCCGGGACCACCCGCTGGCCGGGGTCGGCGGCGCCTACAACGCGGTGTTCGTGGAGGCCGAGGCCGCGGGGAGCCTGATGTTCTACGGCCAGGGCGCCGGCGGGGAGCCGACCGCGAGCGCGGTGCTGGGCGACCTCGTCGCGGTGGCGCGGAACCTGGTCGTGGCGGGCAAGGGTCCGCGCGAGTCGGCACACGCGAACCTGCCGGTGCAGCCGATGGGCGCCACCCCCACCCGCTACCACATCAGCCTCGACGTGGACGACAAACCGGGCGTGCTGTCCCAGGTGGCGGCCACGTTCAACGACAACGATGTGAGCATCTCGGTGGTGCGCCAGGCGGGCAGGGGCGAAGAGGCCAGCCTGGTCGTGGTCACCCACACCGCCACCGATGCGGCCCTGAAATCCACAGTGGACAAGATTGCCGGGTTGGCCTCGGTGCGCGAGGTCGTCAGCGTGATGCGCGTGGAAGGTGAACCGTCGTGACTTCGAACATCCAGGGTGCGCCCGCGAGGGCCGGGTGGCCCGGCCTCATCGAGGCGTACCGGGACCGGGTGGAGATCCCCGAGGGCGCCCGCGTGGTCACCCTGCAGGAGGGCGGCACCCCGCTGGTGCCCGCGCAGCACCTCTCCGAGCTCACCGGCTGCGAGGTCCACCTCAAGGTCGAGGGCGCGAACCCGACCGGTTCCTTCAAGGACCGCGGTATGACGGTCGCCATCACGCACGCGCTCGCCGCGGGCAGCAAGGCCGTCATCTGCGCCTCGACCGGCAACACCTCCGCCTCGGCCGCGGCCTACGCCTCGCGCGCCGGGCTCACCTCGGCGGTGCTGGTGCCGCAGGGCAAGATCGCGATGGGCAAGCTGGCGCAGGCCGTGGCGCACGGCGCGAAGATCCTGCAGGTGCAGGGCAACTTCGACGACTGCCTCGAACTCGCCCGCAAGACCTCCGCCGAGCACCCGGTGACGCTGGTCAACTCGGTGAATCCGGTGCGGCTGGAAGGCCAGAAGACCGCCGCGTTCGAGATCTGCGACGTGCTCGGCTCCGCCCCCGACGTGCACTGCCTGCCGGTGGGCAACGCGGGCAACATCACCGCCTACTGGAAGGGCTACGCGGAGTACGCCGCGGACGGCGTGATCCCGTCCACCCCGCGGATGTTCGGCTTCCAGGCCGCGGGCGCCGCGCCGCTCGTGCACGGCGCGCCCGTGCTCGAACCGGAGACGATCGCCACCGCCATCCGGGTCGGCAGCCCCGCCTCCTGGCAGCACGCGGTGTCCGCGAAGGACGCCTCCGGCGGCCTGTTCGCCGCGGTCACCGACGAGCAGATCCTGCACGCCTACCGGCTGCTGTCCTCCCGGGAAGGCGTGTTCGTCGAACCCGCCTCCGCCTCCAGCGTCGCCGGGCTGCTGGCCGCGGTCGAGGACGGCCGGTTGCCGCGCGGGTCCCGCGTCGTGTGCACCGTCACCGGGCACGGCCTCAAGGACCCGGACACGGCGCTGTCCGGCATGGTCGAGGTCGAGCCGCTGCCGGTCGACCCGCGCGCCGTGGCCACCGCGCTGGAACTGGTGTGAGCCTGCGGGCCGGCGGTGGGGTGCGGGTCGTGGTGCCCGCCTCCACCGCCAACCTCGGCTCCGGGTTCGACGCGCTCGGCATGGCGCTCGCGCTGCACGACACCGTGCACGTGGCGGTGACCGGCGGCCCGCCCGGCAGCGCGGTGGTGACCGCCGAGGGCGAAGGCGCCGGATCGATCCCCACCGACCACGAGCACCTGGTCGTGCGGGTGCTGCACCGCACCTGGTCCGAGCTCGGCGTGCCCGCGCCTGCCGTCCGGTTGCGCTGCCGCAACGCCATCCCGCACTCGCGGGGGCTGGGTTCCTCGGCCGCGGCGATCGTCGCCGGGGTCGCGGCGGCCTACGAACTCGCCGGTTTCCCGCTGCGCGAGACCAAGAACCTCGAACAGGCGCTGCACCTGGCCGCCGACTGCGAAGGCCACGGCGACAACGTCGCGGCCAGCCTGCTCGGCGGCGTGGTGATCGCCTGGCAGGAGGCGGACCGGTTCCGCGCCGCCTCGCTGCCCGCGCATCCGGACGTGCACCCGATCGCGCTGGTCGCGGGCGGCGAGTCCGCCACGCACACCACTCGCGGATTGCTGCCCGAGCGGGTTCCGCACGCGGACGCCGCGTTCGCCGCGGGCCGTGCCGCGCTCGCCGTGCACGCCCTCACGACCGACCCGTCGCTGCTGCTGGCCGCCACCGACGACCGGCTGCACCAGGACTACCGGGAATCGGCGTGGCCGAACACCATCGAGCTGGTGCGGCGGCTGCGCGCGGCAGGCGTGCCCGCCGCCGTGTCCGGCGCCGGACCGACGGTGCTGGCGCTGCCCGCGGGCGGTGAACTGCCCCGCACGGTGGACACCAGCGGGTTCACCGCGCTGCGCCTTCCGGTCGATCGGCGCGGCGTTCAGGTGATATCCGAGCCGACGACGGCGGAATGACCGGCCCGGGCCGACCATTCCGCCGCGCGTGGTGGTACAAAGGACATGTCGGCAGGACGTCAGGACTGCACGGCAGGTGTTCCGAAACGGTGGATGCTCCGGCACGGCCGATTGCGCGAACACCGTGATCGAACGAGGGCGTGCCACGCCTGCGGAGGTTGTTGCACCTCGGTGGCGAGGCGTCTACCCTCAAGGTCAATCAGTCACCGCGCGCTCGGCGCCGGTGCCGCATCCGGAGCTTCGTTCTCCGGGGCACATTTCCCGCTGGTGAATCGACTCCACTCCACACGGGTGAAGATCAGGATCTGCGGGTTGCCGGACGCGGTGGCAGAGGCAGGAGTTGTCAACTCAATGGGGTTCGCGCGGGGCTGCCGACCTGTGGGTTCCGGCCGACGCCGCATGGGGGCCTGACCGCGATGGTCATGCTTTCGACGCGATCGACGCCGGATCGGCGCACCCCGGTGCCCGTCGTCCCGATTCCGCTCTGCGGCAGATCGGGCCGGACCGGAAATCACAGCGCTCCCCGTGAACGACGACATCTGAGTGAGGCGGCAGCAGGGCGTGCATCGGCGAGTGTGGATCGGAGTGGATGCGTCGCACGTGCACCGTGGTTCTGACACGCAGGAGCGTGAAAACCGCACCGCGCAACGGCATTCGGACGAGCACATGACCCGGGTACCTCCCACCGCCCGGTGCTGCTGGTCCCCCTGATCGCCGACGTCGATCGAGCCGCGCGTGCGTGTTGAACTCGACCGGCATCGGGCTGGTAGCACATCAAGGCCGTTCCGCTGACAACAGCGGGCGGGCAATCCGCTGGGTCGCGTAGGAGGCGCGGTCCGGTCAGGAAGGACATTCGTGAGCAACACCGAACTGTTGAGCAGCGAGACGACCAACGGCGTCTCCCAGGCTGGCCAGCAGGAGTCTGAGCAGCCGTCCGCGGGCGCCGAGACCAACGGCGCCCCGCGCCGCCGCGGCGGGCTGTCCGGCATGGTCCTCGCCGAGCTTCGACAACTCGCCGGGGAACTGGGGATCGACACCAGCGGCCTGCGCAAGGGCGACCTGATCGCGGCCATCAAGGAGCGGCAGGGCGGCGCCCCCGCCAAGCCCCGCGCGGCCGCCAAGCCTGCGCAGGAGGACGCCCCGGCGCAAGAGACCGCGCCGAGCCGCGGCAAGTCCCACCAGCCCGCGCTGGACGAGACCGACTCCGCTGCCCAGCAGCAGGACTCGGGCTCGGACTCCGGCAACAACGGCTCCGCGCCGAACCGCGGGCGCTCCCGGCGCCAGCAGCCCGCCGAGCAGGGCGGTGAGGACGAGGGCCGCCGCGGCAACCGCCGCCGTCGCTCCTCCAACCGCTCCGGCGGCAACCAGGACCAGGGCGACGAGCGCGGCCAGGACCGGGGCGACCGGCAGAACGACCGCGGCGACCGGGGCGACAACCGGGACCGCGACAAGGACAACAACCGGGGTGACCGGGGCGGCCAGGACCGGGGTGATCGCGGCGACCGGGGTGGCCAGGACCGGGGCGACCGGCAGAACTCCCGGCAGCAGCAGGACAAGCAGGACAACCGTCCGCAGGACGACTCCGACGAGGACGGCGGCCGCAGGCGCGGACGCCGCTTCCGGGACCGCAGGCGCAACCGCGGCCGTGCCGAAGGTGGCGGCAACGAGCCCGAGGTCCGCGAGGACGACGTCCTGCTGCCCGTCGCCGGCATCCTCGACGTGCTGGAGAACTACGCGTTCGTCCGCACCTCGGGCTACCTCGCCGGGCCGAACGACGTGTACGTGTCGCTGTCGCTGGTCCGCAAGTACGGGCTGCGCCGCGGTGACGCGATCAAGGGCGTCATCCGGCAGCCCCGGGACAACGAGCAGCAGCGGCAGAAGTTCAACCCGCTGGTCCGCGTCGACTCCATCAACGGCCTCGAACCGGAGGCGTCGAAGGGCCGCTCGGAGTTCCACAAGCTGACCCCGCTGTACCCGAACGAGCGACTGCGGCTGGAAACCGAACCGCAGAACCTCACCGGCCGGATCATCGACCTGGTGATGCCCGTCGGCAAGGGCCAGCGCGCGCTGATCGTCTCGCCGCCGAAGGCGGGCAAGACGATGGTGCTGCAGGCGATCGCCAACGCGATCACCACGAACAACCCGGAATGCCACCTCATGGTGGTGCTCGCCGACGAGCGCCCCGAAGAGGTCACCGACATGCAGCGCTCGGTCAAGGGCGAGGTCATCGCCTCCACCTTCGACCGCCCGCCGTCGGACCACACCACCGTCGCCGAGCTGTCCATCGAGCGGGCCAAGCGGCTCGTCGAGATGGGGCACGACGTGGTCGTGCTGCTCGACTCGATCACCCGCCTCGGCCGCGCCTACAACCTCGCGGCCCCCGCGTCCGGCCGGATCCTCTCCGGTGGTGTCGACTCGACCGCGCTGTACCCGCCGAAGCGGTTCCTCGGCGCGGCCCGCAACATCGAGAACGGCGGCTCGCTGACCATCTTCGCCACGGCGCTGGTGGAAACCGGATCCACGATGGACACGGTGATCTTCGAGGAGTTCAAGGGCACCGGCAACGCCGAGCTCAAGCTGGACCGCAAGCTCGCCGACAAGCGGCTGTTCCCCGCCGTCGACGTGGACGCCTCCAGCACCCGCAAGGACGAGATCCTGCTCGCACCCGACGAGCTCACCGTCACGCACAAGCTGCGCCGGGTGCTCGCCGCGCTGGACGCCCAGCAGTCGCTGGAACTCCTGCAGGAACGGCTGCGCAAGTCGCGCACCAACATCGAGTTCCTGATGCAGGTCGCCAAGAACGCCCCCGGTGGCAAGGACGACAACTGACGTCCGAACCACGCACGGACCGGCCCGCACCTCGCGAGGGGTGCGGGCCGGTTCGTTTTCACCTGGTGCGAGGAAGGGAACCTTCCTGTCACGCCGTTCCACGGGCCACGTCGGTGGTGCGAGGAAGGGAACCTTCCGGTCAGTCGAACTCCGGGACCCGACTCCGGGCTCAGCTGTGCGCCCCGGCGTGGAAGGGAACCTTCCTGTCACCGGTGCGGTGAAGGGAACCTTCCGATCACCTCCGGCGCCCGCCTGGACCGTGGTCCGGGCGCAAGAACCTGCCGTCAGCCGATCACCAGGTGAGCGCTTGGCACCGCCGGGCACACTCGGTCGGCTCGACCTGCAAGGTGGCGTGTTCGATCCGGTACTGCTCGGCGAGCAGCCGTTGCGCGGCGGTCAGGACGTCCCCGTGGTCGGCCCCGGCCGGAATCGTGAGGTGCGCCGAGGCGACCTCCATGCCGGAGGTCAACGTCCACACGTGCAGGTCGTGCACCTCCTTCACCGCCGGCAGCGCGGCGAGGTCGCGGTGCATCGCGTGCACGTCGACGCCTTCGGGCGCCTGCTGCACCAGGATCCGCAGCGCCTGCCCGGCGAGCTTCCAGGTGCGGGGCAGCACGAACAGCCCGACGGCGACGGCGACGATGGGGTCGACCAGGTACCAGCCGAAGGCCCAGGCGAGCGCGCCGCCGAGCAGCACGCCGACCGAGCCGATGGTGTCGGCGAGCACTTCCAGGTAGGCACCGCGCAGGTTGATGCTCTCCCCCGCGCCTTCGCGCAGCAGCAGGAACGCGACCACGTTCGCGGCGAGTCCAGCCGCCGCCGTGATCATCATGGGCAGCCCGGCGACCTCCGGCGGATCCTGGAAGCGCCCGACGGCCTCGACGAGGATGTAGCCGGCGACCGCGAACAGCAGCACCGCGTTGGCGAGGGCGGCGAGCACTTCGATGCGGTACCAGCCGAAGGTCCGCTTCGCCGAGGCCGGGCGGCGCGCGGCGGTGATCGCGGCGAGCGCCATCCCCACGCCCAGCACGTCGGTCAACATGTGCCCGGCGTCCGAGAGTAGGGCGAGCGAGGACGTCAGGTACCCGACGACCGCTTCCAGCACGAAGAACGCCAGCAACACCCCGAACGCCATCGCCAGGCGCCGCGAGTACCGCCCGGAAGCGCTCGCGGGCGATGCAGTCCCGTGCCCGTGGCCGTGCCCGTGGCCCATCACGAACCTCCCCTTCGCCTACCGCCACCATGATATATAGCGAGATGCGCATGAATGCAATGGAGGGTCCACCCACTGGACGCGACCGCACGCCCGCGAACCTTCACCCCCTTCCGGTTCGCGCCGGAGCGTGCGCTAAGCTGACCTACGTCAACAACAGCAAGCCCTCGTAGCTCAGCGGATAGAGCACTGCCCTCCGGAGGCAGGTGTCGCAGGTTCGAGTCCTGCCGAGGGCGCATAGCAAGACCAGTGAAATCCGCCCCTGAGCAGCTAAAATACCCCAGGGGCGAATTTCCTCATGCGTCACTGTCTGCCACTGGCGGGTAAGGTCTGTCGTAGTTCACGGACAATGCGCGGACAAGAGGTTCCGGCGCGGGTGTCACGGCTTCCAGCCGAAGAACTCGTCCACCCGTTGCCGCGCGATCACGTCTTGCCCATGCAGGCACCCTGCGTAGATCTCCAGCAGCACGGCCACTGATTGGCCCGCCCACCGAGCAACGGTGGCAGGATCAACGCCAGCGGTGAGCCACGAACTCACAGCAGCGTGCCGGAGAGAGTACGGGCGCCGGCAGAGCCGCGTTGCCAGAACGTCCGTAGTGAACGTCTCCGTGCGTGCGGCTCTCCATACCCGCACGTAGGTCATTTTCGGGACGTCCTCTCCACGCTCCCCGGTGAACACCAGGCCTCCCTTGCCCGTCCCATACCGGGCGAGGTGACGGTGCAGCATCGCGGTGAGCTCAGGAGAACACGGCACCGGTCGCCCTTCATCCCGTGCCCTACTCTTGAGCCCCCTGGGTTCGCGAGCCTTATCCGTCCCGGTCCAGTGCCGCCCAGCATGGGGGTGGGCACCCTCGACGTAGATCTCCCCCCAACCCTCCCTTGGGAGATCCAGGTTGCTCACCCGCAGCGCGACAGCTTCCTCCGGGCGCAGTGCGGCGAAATACATCACGCCGAAGAACGCTTCGAGCCTCGGGCCGCTTCGCTCGATGGAAGCAATCTCACGCAGCAGTGTTCGGGCCTGCACCGGGTTCGGGACGGTTCGGGGATCGACCGTGCGATTTCCCTTCGGCATTGACGTCCACTTCTCGCCGCCGAGCGGGTTGACCTCCAGAGCGTCCTCCTTCACTGCGTAGGTCAAGAATCCCGACAAGACCGAACGAGTCTTACGTGCCACCGAAGGCGCGTACTTCGCGCCAGACAACTTCGTCGTAACCACCTTTTCGAGGGCATCCAGTACTCGACGCTCCCCCACCGTGCTCACCGGCAAGCTGTTCCGCGAGCACCAGTCAAGAACTTCCTTGACCTCAACCGGTACCTCCGCCGAACGCTTCGGCGGATTGAAGGCCCATCCGCGCAGCGCCGACCGGATGACGCGATCATCGGGCTTCCCCCGAGCGTTCGAAAGAAACACGGGAGCGACGCGAATCAGCGCTTCCGCGAGAGTCTGACGAGTCGTCGCTGCGGAATCCGGCCACTTCAGGTCGATGTACTTGCACGCGAGGTCAAACCACGGCTCGTCACGAGCCTTACGCCCCATCGACGCGGGGAGCCCAGTGACCGTGTCGAACGGCTCCCCCCTATTCTGCGCCGACTTCAACTCGGAGCGGAAGCCATCGGCCTGCGTGAACGACTTGAACGACTCGTAGAACTCTCTGCCTTCTACGAGCCATCGAACGCCGTAGCTCGTCACCTTGCCCTTGGCGTTCTTCCGGGGCTTGATACTCCACACGCTCACGTCGAAGCTGGCTGGCATCAGGCGGCCTCCCTGCAGGTGTCAATCCACGCGTCGAGATCTGCGCGGGCGATGCGAAGTTCACCGTTCGGCAGCTTGGTGCACGCCGGGGCGGTCTTCTTCGCGCGCCACTTGTAGAAGGTGTCCCGCGAGATCTCGAACTCGCGGCAGAAGCCCTCGATAGTCAGGTATTCACGGCGCGGCATCTGGGCCCTTTCGCTCGTGCGGTCAACGCTCGGCACTGCTGGTTCGTGCACTGTGTGTGATGGTGCGGCCGGTGGTGGGCTGGGTTCACTGAGGCTGGAGCAGTGGGGGGG
>NZ_JAIUJZ010000161.1:0-17781 GCF_020176775.1 Saccharopolyspora sp. 6M | reverse complement strand
GCTCGGCGGGTGGGGAGTGGCGGCAGCGCTGGCGATCGCCGCGGTCGTGCTGCTGCCGACGGTGCGGGCTCGGCGGATCCGGCGCTGGCGCAACGGGTTGCTGGCGGTGCTGGTCCTGGCCGGGATCACCGCGACCGGCGTGGGCGTCCGCGCCCACTCGACCGCCGTGCACCCGCTGCACCTCGCCGCGCAGCAGGGCGACCGGGTCGAGGTTCGGGCATCGCTCACCTCGCGGCCGAAGCCGCTGCGGGGAGCGTCCTACGGCGCCCGGCGCGCCCAGGACCGCTCGGTGGTGCAGGTGCGGCTGCGCTCGGTCCACGTCGACGGCAGGCGGACCGCGGTCGGCGGCCGAGCGCTGCTGCTGGTTCCGACGGAACCGTGGCGTTCGCTGATCGCGGGCCAGGAGGTGACGGCCACCGGTCGGGCCGTGCCGCCGCGCGGCGGGGAACTGCTCACCGCCGCCGTCCAGGTCGGGCGGGCACCGGAGCGGGTGCGCCCACCGCCCGGCTGGCAGCGCATCGCGGAGGGCCTGCGGGAAGGGCTGCGCTCGACTTCCCGGACCGTGCTGGGGCCGGAAGCGGCGGGCCTGCTGCCGGGCCTGGTCGTCGGCGACACCGGACTGCTGCCACCGGAGGTGGTGGAGCAGTTCGAGACCTCCGGGCTGACGCACCTGATGGCGGTGTCCGGGGCGAACCTGGCCATCGTGTGCGGGGCGGTGCTGCTGGTGCTGCGCCTGGTCGTCGCGGGGCCGGTGCCGTGCGCGTTGGGCGCGGGGGCGGCGATGGCGGGGTTCGTGGTGCTCGCGGGACCGGAACCGAGCGTGCTGCGAGCCGCGGTGATGGGCGCGATCACGCTGTTCGCCCTGGCGCTGGGCCGGGAACGCTCGGCGCTGCCGACGCTGGCGGGCAGCGTCATCGGCCTGCTGCTGCTCGCACCGGGTCTGGCGACCACGGCGGGGTTCGCGCTGTCGGTGGCCGCGACGGCCGGGCTGGTGCTGCTGGCACCCGGCTGGTCGGCGGCGCTGCACGCCAGGGGAGTTCCGGTCGGGCTCGCCGAGGCGCTCGCGGTACCGGCGGCGGCGCACCTGGTCACGGCACCGCTGGTGGCGGCGATATCCGGGCAGGTCAGCCTGGTCGCGGTGGTGGCGAACCTGCTGGCGGGGCCGCTCGTGGCACCCGCGACGGTGCTCGGCGTCGCGGCGACGGTGGTGGCCCCGTGGTGCGCGCCGCTGGCCGGTGCGCTGGTGTGGCTGGCCGGGCCCGAACTGGAATGGCTGCTCGCGGTCGCCCGGCATTCGGCGGCCGTGCCGGGAGCCGCCGTCGACTGGCCGTCCGGAGTGGTGGGCGGGACCTCGCTGGCGGTGCTCGCGCTGGTGCTGCTGATCGTGCTGCGCGGGCGTATCGCTCGGCTGGTCCTGACCAGCCTGGTGCTGGTCGTCGTGGTGGTGGTGATCCCGGTCCGCCACCAGGTGTTCCCGTGGCCGGTGCCGGGGTGGTCGCTGGTCGCCTGCGACGTGGGACAGGGCGACGGGCTGGTGCTGGCCACCGGCCGGGACCGGGAAGCGGTCGTGGTCGACACCGGACCGGACCCGGCACCGATGGCCGAGTGCCTGCGCCGGTTGCGGATCCGCAGCGTCCCGCTGGTACTGCTGACCCACCTGCACGCCGACCACGTCGGTGGCATCTCGGCGGTGCTGTCCGGGCGGCAGGTCGGCGCGGTCGCCGTCGGACCGCTGGGCGAACCGGCCTGGGCGGCTCGCGAGGTGCGGGCGACCGCGCGCGCCCACCGCACACCCGTCGTCCCGTTGCGGGCGGGCCAGCGGTTGCGGTGGCCGGGATTGGTGCTCGACGTGCTCGGCCCCCGAGGAGCGCTCGCGCGCAGCAACTCGGCGGAGGACGCCAACGACGCCTCGCTGGTGGTCAAGGCGACCACTCCGGCGGGGCGGGTGCTGCTGACCGGGGACGTCGCGCTGCCAGGTCAGGCAGCGCTGCTCGCCTCAGGTGCGGACCTGCGGGCGGAGGTGCTCAAGGTGCCCCACCACGGGTCCCGGTTCACGACGCCGAGATTGCTCGCGCGAGTGCGCCCGCAACTGGCGGTGATCAGCGTCGGAGCCGGGAACGACTACGGTCATCCCAGCCCGCTGATCCTCGGCGAGCTGCAACGGATGGGCGCCCGGATCCACCGCACCGATCAGGCGGGCGACATCGCGGTCGTGCCGGAAGGCCGGGGGCGCACCGCCGTGGAGCGGGGCGATCCGCTGCGGCCGGACGAAAGGTGACGGGGAGGTCAGGCCGTGGGCCGCGGCGCACCGCGGCCCACGGCCACCGATCACAGGCCGAGGGCCTCGTTCACGGCATCGGTGTTCGGGGCGACCGTCGCCTTCGGACCGACCTGGTCCTGCACGGCGTCCAGCGTCTTGAGGCCGTCGCCGGTGATGAGCAGCACCGTCTCCTGGTCCGGGTCGATCTGACCGGCCTCGATGAGCTTCTTCGCGGTCGCCACGGTGACGCCACCGGCGGTCTCGGCGAAGATCCCCTCGGTGCGGGCCAGCAGCCGGATGCCCGCGACGACCTCTTCGTCGGTGACGTCCTCGATGGCCCCGCCGGTGCGCCGGACCACGTCCAGCACGTACGGGCCGTCCGCGGGGGCGCCGATGGCCAGCGAACGCGCGATGGTGTCCGGCCGCACCGGCTGCACCACGTCGTGGTTCTGCTTGAACGCGCTGGCGACCGGCGAGCAGCCGTGGGCCTGCGCACCGAAGATCCGGTACGGGCTCTGCTCGACCAGGCCGGTCTGCCCGAGCTCGCGGAAGCCCTTGTCCACCTTGGTCAGCTGCGAGCCGGATGCGATGGGCACCACGATCTGCTCCGGCAGCCGCCAGCCGAGCTGCTCGGCGACCTCGAACCCGAGGGTCTTGGAACCCTCCGAGTAGTACGGCCGCACGTTGACGTTGACGAACGCCCAGTCCTCGTGCTCGGCGGCGAGCTCGGTCGCCAGCCGGTTCACGTCGTCGTAGTTGCCGTCCACCGCGAGCAGCGAGCCGTCGTAGACCGCGCTCATCAGGATCTTGGCCCGCTCCAGGTTGGACGGGACGAGGACCACCGAGTCCCAGCCGGCACGGGCGGCGGCAGCGGCGACGGCGTTGGCGAGGTTGCCGGTGGACGGGCAGGCCAGCACCTTGAACCCGAACTCGCGGGCGGCGGCCAGCGCGACGGCGACCACGCGGTCCTTGAACGAGTGCGTCGGGTTGCCGGTGTCGTCCTTGATCCAGATCCGCTTGACGCCGAGCGCCTCCGCGAGGTTGTCCGCGCGCACCAGCCTGGTACAGCCGGGCTCGGTGTTCGGGTGCTCCTCGACGTTCGTCGGCACCGGCAGCAGCTTCTTGTAGCGCCAGATGGAGCGGGGGCCTGCCTCGATGTCCTCGCGGCGGACGCGCCCGAAGTCGTAGGCGACCTCCAGCGGCGAGAAGTCCTCCAGGGACACGAACTCGGGAGCCAGGGGCTGGCGGTGGCCCTCTTCCTTCGACACCAGCTCGACGGCCGGACCGAGGTCGTAGGTCTTGCCGGTGGAGTTCGGGGCATGGGCGGCAGCGGTCATCGCGAGGTCCTTTCCTCATCTGTCCCGCGGGCGGGTCGGAGTTGGCACCAATTTCTTCGACTACCTCGCGAATGCCGCGAAAGGTCGAGATGGTTGCCGGGGCTTCATCGGGCCGTTCCCTCTGCCCCTCTGGATGAGCTATTCGGTTGTGGCTGCAACGTTACGGGAGGCCGCCGCGTCCTGGCCAGCACGGGGTCGGCGCACGGGAACGGCGGTGGTGTCGCAGGGTCGTGGGACGATGCCCCCATGAGTTCGCCGTCGGTGGTCTGCGATCCGCTGTACCTGATCCTCGGAGACGAGGAACTGCTGGTGGAGCGCGCTCTGTGGGAGGCGGTCGGCGCTGCCCGCGCCGCCGACCCGGAAACGGAGCTGCGCAGGATCAAGGTGAGTGAACTCACCCCGCCGGAGCTCGACGAGCTGCTGAGCCCCTCGCTGTTCGCCGAAGGGCGCGTGGTGGCGCTCGAAGCGGCCCAGGACGCGGGCAAGGAGATCGCCGAGGCGATCCTGTCGCACGCGCGGCAGCCCGCGGACGGCGTGGTGCTGGTGATCGTGCACAGCGGCGGTGGTCGCGGGAAGAACGCCAAGGAGCTGCCGAGCGCGTTGCGCAAGCTCAACGCCCGCGTCACCGAGTGCAACAAGATCACGAAGGGGCCGCAGCGGGAGGCGTTCGTCAAGGACGAGGTGCGGCGCGCGGGTGGCCGCATCGACGCCGCGGGTGTCGGCGCGCTGATCGAGACGGTCGGCTTCGACCTGCGCGAGCTGTCCTCCGCGGCCTCGCAGCTGGTGGCCGACACCGGCGGCAAGATCGACGAGTCGGAGGTGCGCCGCTACCACCGCGGCCGTGCCGAGGTGACCGGTTTCGTGGTGGCCGAGAAGGCCGTCACCGGTGATCTGGCCGGCGCGCTGGAGGCGCTGCGCTGGGCGTTGCAGCTCGGCGTGGCGCACGTGCTGATCGCGGACGCGCTGGCCGACTCGGTGCGCACCATCGGCCGGGTCGCCGCCTACGGCCGGGGGGACCCGTTCCGCCTCGCCGGAGACCTGGGCATGCCCGCGTGGAAGGTGAAGAAGGCGCAGGCGCAGGCCAGGGGCTGGAGCAGCGCCACCGTGGCCGAGGCGCTGCGCGCGGTCGCCGTGCTCAACGCGGACGTCAAGGGCATGGCCGCCGACGCGGACCACGCGCTGGAGCGCACGGTGCTGCGGCTGGTCGAGCTGCACTCCTCCCGGAACTGACCCGGCACACGCCACCAGGGCGACGATCGCCGCCGGTGCCCGGTGCCGAGCGCCCGGAGTCGCCCGAGAGCCCGATCTCAGCGCCAACCCGCCAGACGCTTCGGCCCCGAACGCGAGGCGGGGCCCGTTCCCGTGGGAACGGACCCCGTCTCGGGCCGGTGCGCGTGCCGGACGAAGGTCCGGCCGCGCTCGGGCTCAGAGCTTGTTGACGGCCTGCGCCAGCGCCGACTTCTTGTTCGCGGCCTGGTTGGCGTGGATGACACCCTTGCCGGCGGCCTTGTCCAGGGTGCGCGAGGCGGCGCGCTGCAGCTCCAGGGCCTTGTCCTTGTCGCCGGCGGCAACGGCCTCGCGGAACTTGCGAATGGCGGTCTTGACCGAGGACTTCACCGACTTGTTGCGCAGGCGGTTGCGCTCGTTGGTCTTGATCCGCTTCATCTGAGACTTGATGTTGGCCACTGGGGCGCCTCTTTCCTCGTTCGGATTCAGTCGTGCCGCGCTGAATCGGCGCTGCCGCACCGGGGCCGAGGGCCCACGGCGTGCGCAGCTTTCCTCCCTGGCGGAATGCCGCACGGCACGGTCGACGATCCTAGCAACGGCGCTCGCAGCGACCCGCGTCGGCACCGGGTGCGAGGACGCTCACAAGCCGGGACTCGATCGGTGGTGGGCGGCATAGGCTCGCGCCCCGTGTTCACCGCATTGGGCTGGCCCGGCTTCGCCGACCTGACGCTGGCCGGCCTCGTCTTCCTGTGCTGCGCGGCGTTCCTGGCCGGCGCGGTGGACGCCATCGTCGGAGGCGGCGGCCTGATCCAGCTGCCAGCGATGCTGCTGCTGGTGCCAGGCGGCAACATCATCTACTCGCTCGGGACGAACAAGCTCGCCGCGGTCGCGGGCACCACGGCGGCCGCGTGGACCTACGCGAAGCGGACCCCGGTGCCGTGGCGCAGCGCGTTGCCGATGGCGGCCGTCGCCTTCCTCGGCGCCCTGGGTGGCGCCGTGTTCGCCGCGTCGCTGCCGCAGACGGTGCTGACCGTGGTGGTGCTGGTGGCCCTGGTCGGGGTCGGCATCTACACGTGGCGCAAACCAGACCTGGGGTCGGTCGCGGCGCCGCGCTTCGGGCCGGTCCAGCAGACCTGGGTGATGGTCGCGGGCGGCCTGGTGATCGGTTTCTACGACGGCATCGCGGGCCCGGGCACCGGCTCGTTCCTGGTCTTCCTGCTCGTGGGGCTGGTCGGCTTCGCGTTCGTGGGGGCCTCGGCCACCGCGAAGATCGTCAACGTGGCCACCAACCTCGGGGCGCTGCTGTTCTTCATCGCCGCAGGCAAGATCCTGTGGGGGTTGGCGCTGGTGATGGCGGTGAGCAACGCGAGCGGCAGCGTGCTGGGCGCGGCGCTGGCGTCCAGCCGCGGGTCGGTGTTCGTGCGGAAGGTCTTCCTCACCGTCGTCGTGGCGCTGGTGGCCAGCCTCGGCTGGAAGCTCGCATCCGGGCTGTGAGCCCGTTCCGGGACGATCAGTCAAGACTCCACGTCAGGCGTGATGTGAGATCGAGAACACCGGCGGGTCGCGGGAATGATCCCGCCCGGGGTGTGGTTGTATGAGTCGGCCGATTTTTGTGTTCGTGTTCGACACGCTCGCGAAAGTTGCGGGCGCGACTCTGTCCTGAGCGCAAGCTGGAGAGTTCGCCGTCTGGACTAGGCCCCGGTGCTCGCGCGGTGCGAGCACCGGTTACTCATCAGCTGTGAGGAGACAGAGATGGCACAGGGCACTGTGAAGTGGTTCAACTCCGAGAAGGGCTTCGGCTTCATCTCCCCCGACGGTGGCGGCCCGGACGTCTTCGTCCACTACTCGGCCATCGAGGGCAACGGCTTCCGCACCCTCGAGGAGAACCAGACCGTGACCTTCGAGATCACCCAGGGCCAGAAGGGCCCGCAGGCCAGCGGCGTTCGCGCGGTCTGAGTGCGGTGATCCGCTTCGGCGGGCCCTCCACCTTCGAGGTGGGGGCCCGCCGTTTTTTCGGCCCTGGGCGGGGTGGCGCGGTACAACGGGAGCCATGGACGTCGTCAACAGCCGCACGATCTTGCACCCGCGCGACCCGGAGGGCTCGCTGCGCTTCTACCGAGACGTGCTCGGGCTGGCGATCTCCCGCGAGTTCCCGGGTGGCACGGTGTTCTTCCTCGGGCAGGGGTTCCTGGAGATCTCCGGTCGCGGCGAGCACGGCCCCAGCCCCGACCAGGTGCTGTGGATGCAGGTGCGGGACCTGCGCGCCGAGTTCGACCGGCTCGCCGAGCTGGGAGTCACCGTGGAGGCCGAACCGGCCCGGCAGCCGTGGGGTCTGGACGAGGCGTGGATCGTCGACCCGGACGGCACGCGGATCGTGCTCGTCGAGGTGCCGGCGGACCATCCGATCCGCGCCGACCAGCGGCCGCGCTGAGCCACCCCCGGAGTTGGGCACCGGCGGCCGGTCGCCGCGTGGGACGATGTGGGTTGCACGCGCGCCCCGCGAGGACCCCGAGATCCCAAGGAACACCGAGTGAGCAGCTTCGCCGACACCACCTTCACGGACCCGGAGCGCATCCGGAACTTCTGCATCATCGCGCACATCGACCACGGCAAGTCGACGCTGGCCGACCGGATGTTGCAGCTCACCGGGGTGTTGGGCGAGCGGGCGTACCGGGCGCAGTACCTCGACCGGATGGACATCGAGCGGGAACGCGGCATCACGATCAAGGCGCAGAACGTGCGGTTGCCCTGGGCCGTGGACGGCGTCGACCACGTGCTGCACATGATCGACACCCCGGGGCACGTCGACTTCACCTACGAGGTCAGCCGCTCGCTGGCCGCCTGCGAAGGCGCGATCCTGCTGGTCGACGCCGCGCAGGGCATCGAGGCGCAGACCTTGGCGAACCTGTACCTGGCGATGGAGCACGACCTCCAGATCATCCCGGTGCTGAACAAGATCGACCTGCCCGCGGCGGAGCCGGACAAGTACGCGGCCGAGCTGGCGCACATCATCGGCTGCGAGCCCACCGACGTGCTGCGGGTGTCGGCGAAGACCGGTGAGGGCGTCGGCGAGGTCCTCGACGAGGTGGTCCGCCAGATCCCCGCCCCGCAGGGCGTGCACGACTCGCCGCCTCGCGCGATGATCTTCGACTCGGTGTACGACACCTACCGCGGCGTGGTGACCTACATCCGCGTCGTCGACGGCAAGATCACGCCGCGGCAGCGGATCCGGATGATGTCGACCGACGCGACGCACGAGCTGCTCGAAGTCGGCATCATCTCGCCGGACCCGAAGCCCTCCGCCGGGCTCGGCGTCGGCGAGGTCGGCTACCTGATCACCGGGGTGAAGGACGTCCGCCAGTCCAAGGTCGGCGACACGGTGACCGCGGAGCGCAAGGGCGCGACCGAGGCGCTCGGTGGCTACCGCGAACCGAAGCCGATGGTCTACTCCGGGCTGTACCCGGTGGACGGCTCGGACTACCCGATCCTGCGCGAGGCGCTGGACAAGCTGCAGCTCAACGACGCCGCGCTGACCTACGAGCCGGAGACCTCGGGCGCGCTGGGCTTCGGCTTCCGCTGCGGTTTCCTCGGCCTGCTGCACCTGGAGATCACCCGGGACCGGCTGGAGCGCGAGTTCGGCTTGAACCTGATCTCGACGGCGCCCAACGTCGTCTACCAGGTGAAGCTCGAAGAGGGCGAGGACATCGAGGTCACGAACCCGTCCGACTGGCCGGAAGCCAAGATCGGCGAGATCCACGAGCCGATCGCGAAGTGCACCGTGATCGCCCCGTCCGAGTTCGTCGGCACCATCATGGAGCTGTGCCAGAGCAGGCGCGGCCGCCTCGAAGGCATGGACTACCTCTCGGAGAGCCGGGTCGAGCTGCGCTACACGCTGCCGCTCGCCGAGATCGTCTTCGACTTCTTCGACCACCTCAAGTCCCGCACGCGCGGCTACGCGTCGATGGACTACGAGGAGGCGGGCACGCAGAGCTCGCAGCTGGTCAAGGTGGACATCCTGCTGCAGGGCGAACCGGTGGACGCGTTCAGCGCCATCGTGCACAAGGACTCCGCCTACTCCTACGGCACCAAGATGACCTCGAAGCTGCGCGAGCTCATCCCGCGTCAGCAGTTCGAGGTGCCGATCCAGGCCGCGATCGGTTCGCGGGTGATCGCCCGCGAGACGATCCGCGCCATCCGCAAGGACGTGCTCGCCAAGTGCTACGGCGGTGACATCAGCCGGAAGCGCAAGCTGCTGGAGAAGCAGAAGGAGGGCAAGAAGCGGATGAAGACCATCGGGCGGGTCGAGGTCCCGCAGGAGGCCTTCGTCGCGGCGCTGTCCACCGACGAGTCGGCCGGGAAGGACGACAAGTCCAAGTCCAAGAAGTGACGCGTCCGCGGTGGAGCTCCGCTCCGCGGTGGTGCGGACGGCGGGGTCGGTTCGCCGTACCCATAGCCGCCGGCTATGGCGCGCATCGCGAATCGGTCTGCCCTCCGCCGCGGACCTCCGCCACCTGCGGTGATCTTGTGCGGATGTGGTCCGGGACTCGCTGACCAGCGGCGTCCGGCCCGTGGGAACCCTTGCTCGCGGCGGTTCGCCGACTAGCATTCGAGCCGCACCGCGGGGACGCGGAAACCGTTGCGCCGCTTGCGGTTTCGCCGTCTCCCGTGCTCGTCCGCCGCACCGCACAGGAGGTCGCACATGGGAGCATCCGACGTATCGCGTGAACACCTGCCGATCCCGGACGCCCCGCCCACCGCCGTCACCGCGCTCGACGCGCGCGACCAGAACCCGGCCTTCACCCCCGCTCAGCCGCTGAACGCCCCTGCGGGCGCGCCGAACGTCGTGCTGGTGCTCATCGACGACATGGGTTTCGGTGCGTCCAGTTCGTTCGGCGGACCGTGCGAGATGCCCACCGCGCAGCGGCTCGCCGACGGCGGCCTGCGCTACTCCCGGTTCCACGTCACCGCGATCTGCTCGCCGACGCGCCAGGCGCTGCTGACCGGCCGCAACCACCACTCGGTGGGCATGGGCGTCACCACCGAGATGTCCAGCGCGGCCCCCGGCTACTGCGGCATCCGGCCGCGCAGCGCAGCCACGCTCGGTCAGGTGCTCAACGGCAACGGCTACAACACGGCCGCGTTCGGCAAGTGGCACCAGACCCCGGCGCGGGACGTGAGCCCGGCCGGCCCGTTCGACCGCTGGCCCACCGGCGAGGGCTTCGAGAAGTTCTACGGCTTCTTGTGCGCCGAGATGAACCACTGGTACCCGGTGCTGTTCGACGGCACCAACCCCGTGGAACCGGACCGTCGGCCCGAGGACGGCTACCACCTGTCCGAGGACCTGGTGGACCAGGCCATCGACTGGGTGCGCACCCGGCACACGTTGAAGCCGGACACCCCGTTCTTCACCTACCTGCCGTTCGGCGCGACGCACGCGCCGTACCACGTGCCGCAGGAGTACCGGGACAAGTACCGCGGCAAGTTCGACCACGGCTGGGACCGGCAGCGCGAGATCACCCTGGAGCGGCAGAAGGCGCTCGGCGTGGTTCCGCCGGACACCGAACTCGCCCCGTGGGCCGAGGGCGTGCCGCACTGGGACGAGCTGTCCGCGGAGGAGCAGCGCGCGGCGGCCTCGTTGATGGAGCTCTACGCCGGGTTCGCGGAGCACACCGACGACCAGGTGGGTCGGCTCGTCGACGCGCTGGAGGAGACGGGCGAACTCGACAACACGATCTTCATCTACATCCTCGGGGACAACGGCGCCTCGGCAGAGGGCGGGCTCGGCGGCACGTTGAACGAGCACCGGTTCGCCACCGGGATCCCCGACAGCGCCGAGTTCATCAACGCGAACCGCGACGCGCTCGGTGACGCCACGACCCACGCGCACTATCCGGTCGGCTGGGCGCTGGCGATGAACACCCCGTACCAGTGGACGAAGCAGGTCGCCTCGCACCTCGGCGGCACCCGGGACGGCATGATCGTGCACTGGCCGCGCGGGATCGAGGAACGCGGCGGCATCCGGGACCAGTGGCACCACGTGATCGACGTGGTGCCGACGATCCTGGAAGCGGCGGGCATCCCGCACCCGACTTCGGTGCAGGGCGTTCCGCAGCAGCCGATCGAAGGCACCAGCATGCTCTACAGCTTCAACGACGCCGACGCACCGGACCGCCATCGCGTGCAGTACTTCGAGATGGTCGGCAACCGCGGCATCTACCACGACGGCTGGATGGCCGTGACCAGGCACGGCACCCCGTGGGAGATGGTGCAGGACGGCACCCGCCGGTCCTTCGACGACGACCGCTGGGAGCTCTACGACACCAACGTGGACTGGAGCCAGGCGCACGACATCGCCGCCGAACACCCGGGGAAGCTCCGCGAGCTGCAGCAGCTGTTCCTGGTGGAGGCGGCCAAGCACCAGGTGTTCCCGCTGGACGACCGGATGACCGAGCGGGAGAACCCGAAGGAGGCCGGTCGGCTGGACCTGTTCGGCGACCGCCGCACGATCACCTTCCACGCCGGCGCGAAGCGCCTCACCGAGGAGACCGCGCCGAACATCAAGAACCGCTCGTACGTGATCACCGCGCGCGTGGAGGTACCCGAAGGCGGGGCCGAAGGCGTGGTCGTGGCGCAGGGCGGCCGGTTCGGCGGGTGGTCGTTGTACTTCCACGAGGGTCGCCCGAGCTACGCGTACAACTACTTCGGCACCGACATCTACAAGATCAGCGGCCGAGGGCTGGAGCCGGGCGAGCACGAGGTGCGCCTCGAGTTCTCCTACGACGGCGGCGGTGTCGGCAAGGGTGGTCGTGCGGTGCTGTCCGCGGACGGCACCGAGGTCGCCGAGGGTCGGGTGGACGCGACGATCCCGTACTACTTCGCCTTCGACGAGACCTTCGACGTCGGGGTGGACCGGGCGTCCCCGGTGGTGGACGACTACGCACCGGTGGACAACGCGTTCACCGGGCGCCTGCGATCGGTGCGGTTCGACCTCGGTGACGACCTGGCCAGCGACGCGGCGGACGACGAGGCGCGGGAGCGGTTCCGCGCCGCCCACGACTGAGCGGGTTCCCGGCCCGGCCCGGCGGTGCTGCGGGGGGGCGGGGCGTTCCCGCTGGTCGCCTGCTCCGCGGTGGTTACGGTGAGCGGAGGAGGGGAGGCCGTCGTGGAGCGTCGTGAGGTGGAGTACTTCCTGGCCATCGCCGAGCACGGCAGCTTCACCGGTGCGGCGAAGTCGCTGCGCGTCGCGCAACCGTCGTTGTCGACCGCGATCGGGCAGCTGGAGAACCGGCTCGGCGGCAAGCTGTTCCACCGGCTGCCGCACGGTGTCCGGCTCACCGCGGCGGGGGAGGCGTTGCTGGAACCGGCCCGCCAGGTGATGCGGGACCTGAGCACGGCGCAGGATTCCGTGCGGCAGGTGCTCGGGCTGGCGTCGGGGCGGCTGGACATCGTCGCGCAGACGACGCTCGCGGTCGACCCGCTGGCCCGGTTGATCGGTGAGTTCCTCCGGCACTTCCCGCAGGTCGACGTGCGGGTGTTCGACCAGGAGCTGGGCAAGACCGCGACCGGCAGCGTCCGGGCCGGGCAGTGCGAGCTCGGCGTGGTCGATGCCAGCACCGACCCGGAGGGCATGGCCGAGGCCGTGCTGCCGGGTCGGCAGATCTACGCGGTGCTGCCGCCGGGGGAGCCGGGCCAGAAGCGGATCGGGTTGTCCGAGCTGGCGGCGCGGGACTTCGTCGCGACTCCGGAGGGCACTGCGACGCGCGCGGTCATCGAGGACGTGGTCGCCGCCAGCGGGCTCCGCGCGAAGGTGTCGGTGGAGACCGCGCACCTCGCGATGGTCGTCCCGCTCGTGCTGGCCGGCGCGGGCGTCACCCTGCTGCCGGAGTCGATGGCGGTGGGCGCGGCCAAGGAGGGCGCCACGGTGCTCCCGCTGCGGCCGAAGGTGGTCCGCAGCAGCCGGTTGCTCTGGCGTCCGGGTCCGCTGTCGCCCGCCGCGTCCCGGTTCGTCGATCTCGCGACGAGTTCGGCGCGGCCGCGGGAGAAGCGCGTCCGGTAGCGGGACGCGGTCCGGCGTGCGATCGGGACCTGGCGTGCGGCTGGGTCCTGGTGTGCGGTCGGGTCCCGGGATCGTTCGGTTCGGCATCGTTGACCCTCAAGTCGGTCGAAGCTCGATGATGGCGCGGTGTCCAGTTCTGAAGTGATGTCCATCGGTTCCTCCGCCCAGCGCACCGGCCTGACTACCAGTGCCGTCGCGCTTCTACGCCGACTCCGGGTTCCTCGCCCCGGCGAGGGTCGACGTGGGGTCCGCCGCGGTCGAGCAGGGGCTGTCCGCGACCACCCGGGAAGTCCCCGTGCTCAACGGGGTGCTCTTCGAGTGCGGGCCGGGATCGGTGCCGGTAGCCGCTCCCGACCGGTACCGGTTGGCGACTCGAACGCTGCGACCCGGGGAGCCGGCGGTGGGCGGCTGGTCGGCGACGGTGCACGCGGACGACCTGCGGTCCGCGATGCCGGGCTCGTGCCAGAGCCGTCGGATCGCGATCACTGTGGCGCGCAACGGTTTTCGGATGGTGCTGGACGGGGCGGTGGAGCAGCGCTGCCGACTGCTCGCCGATCCCTTCCCGGACTACCGGGCGATGCTCGACGCGTTGCCCGCCGTCACCACCCGCGTGGCGGTGGAGAAGGTGCTCTCCTCCGTGCGTTGGAGGAGAGCACCTCCGAACAACTGTCACCGGCGGTCCGCGGTGGCAGGGTCGCGCTGACCACCGAATCCGGGACGGACTTCCCGGTTCCGGCGCGGGTGATGGGACCCGAGCTCGACGTCCGGTTCCAGCCGACCACGCTCTACCCCGCCGTGAGCACCGCGATCGGCGCCGACCCGCTGCTCGACTTCCGCGGAGCCGATCAGCCGGCCACCGTTCGCTCCGCCGACCACGGTGATCTCACCACGCTGGCGATGCCGGTCCGGGCGGTTCCGAAGCCCTGACGCCGACGTCCACCGGCGGAAGCCGATCAGTGCGATTCGAGGAAGGCGTACACGTCGGCCTCGTCCACCCCGGGGAAGGTCCCCGATGGCAGTGCGGAGAGCACGTGCGAGTGGGCCCGCGCTGATGGCCACACCATGCCCTGCCACCGGTTCGAGAGCTCTGTCGGTGGGCGCTGGCAGCACTCGCCGTTCGGGCAGCGCGACTTCGAGTGGTTCGTCGTCTCGCGACCCCGGAACCAGCGGGATTCCGTGTAGGGCACCCCGAGGGTGATGGCGAAGTCGCGCCCCCGGTTGGGGTCGACGTGCGCCACGCACCAGTGGGTGGCACCGGGCTTGTCGGTGTACTGGTAGTGTGTCGAGTAGCGGTCCGGCGAAGCGAACACCATCCGCCCGGCCCAGTGCCGGCACATCCGCTGGCCCTCGATGGCGCCGGCCGGATCGGTGGGGAACACCAGTCCGTCGTTCTCGTAGGCCTTGTAGATGATCCCGGTCTCGTCGTTGCGGACGAAGTGGCAGACCAGGTCCAGGTACTGGGTCGCGAGGTTGGTGAACCGGTGCGCCGCCATCTCGTAGGACACCGAGAACACGTCCCGCAGGTCCTCCACCGCCAGGTCGCGGTCCGCCTTGGCCTGCTTGAGGTAGCCGACTGCGGCCTGCTCCGGCATCAGCACGGCGGCGGCGAAGTAGTTCGCCTCGACCCGCTGGCGCAGGAAGTCCGCGAAGTCCCGCGGCTGGCTGTGTCCGAGGGTGAGGTGCCCGAGGGTCTGCAGCAGGATCGTGCGCGGGCTGTGCATGCCGAGCGATTCGCGGCGCAGGAAGATCCGGCTGTGCCGCATGTCGGTGATCGAGCGGACCGATCGCGGCAGGTCGGTGACGAACCGCAGCCCGTAGCCCATGTGCGTGGCGATGGACTGGATGACGCCCTCGGACAGCGCGCCGCCGTGGTAGCCGACCCGCTCCAGGATGCCGGAGGCGGCCTTCTCGATCTCCGGGAAGTAGTTGCCGTGCTCGCGCATCATCTGCCGCAGCTCGGCGTTCGCCTTGCGCGCTTCCTCCGGCGTGGCGACCTGCTTGGTCTCCCGCCGCTTGAGCTCGTCGTAGAGCGCGAGCACGTGCTCCAGCGCCTCGGTCGGCACCCGCTTGCCCACCTTCAGCGGTGGCACGTCCAGCCGCTGGTAGAGCGGGTCGAGCTGGGCCTGCTCGACGGCGATCTCGAGCTCCGCGCGGCGGTTCGGCGGTTTTTTCGACAGCAGTTCGTCCACCGAGCTGCCCAGGGCGTCGGCGAGCGCGCGCAGCAACGAGAGCTTCGGCTCCCGGTGCCCGTTCTCCAGCAGGGACAGCTGAGATGGCGCGCGGCCGACGCGTTCGCCCAGCTCAACCAGGGTGAGCCCGGCGGCGCGGCGCAGGTGGCGCAATCTCTGACCGAAGACCAGGAGGTCTTGGTCGGTGGAAAAATTGCGGTCTTCTTCGGGGGCGAACTCGGCCATGGCGTTGATGCTAGCAGAAAAAGGGCCGAAATTTCCTTGGATTTCTTCGCTGGACGGGGTGGTTCTGCGGCAAGACTGGGTCCAGCAACGCCGCAACGAACATCCCGGAAGGGGAAGACCATGAGCCTCCAGCCCGGAAGCCGCCAGCAGGCGATCAAGGCCGCCGAGGAACTCCAGCGCGAGTGGGACACCGACCCCCGCTGGAAGGGCATCGAGCGCACCCACACCGCCGCCGACGTCGTCCGGCTGCGCGGCTCGGTGCAGGAGGAGCACACCCTGGCCCGGCTCGGCGCCGAGCGGCTGTGGAACCTGCTGCACGAGACGGACTACATCAACTCGCTGGGGGCCCTCACCGGCAACCAGGCGGTCCAGCAGGTCCGCGCCGGTCTGAAGGCCATCTACCTGTCCGGCTGGCAGGTCGCCGCGGACGCCAACCTGGCGGGCGAGACCTACCCGGACCAGAGCCTCTACCCGGCGAACTCGGTCCCGCAGGTGGTCCGCCGGATCAACAACGCCCTCAAGCGCGCCGACCAGATCAGCTGGTCCGAGGCGCTGGACCCGGAGACGGCGGAGACCGAGTCGGAGCCGACGCACTGGCTGGCCCCGATCGTCGCGGACGCCGAGGCGGGCTTCGGCGGCGTGCTCAACGCCTACGAGCTGATGAAGGGCATGATCCAGGCGGGCGCCGCGGGCGTGCACTGGGAGGACCAGCTGGCCTCCGAGAAGAAGTGCGGCCACCTGGGCGGCAAGGTCCTCATCCCCACCAGCCAGCACGTCAAGACGCTGAACGCCGCGCGGCTCGCCGCCGACGTCGCGGGCGTGCCCTCGCTGGTCGTCGCCCGCACCGACGCGCAGGCCGCGACGCTGCTGACCAGCGACATCGACGAGCGCGACCAGAAGTTCGTGACCGGTGAGCGCACCTCCGAGGGCTTCTACAAGGTCACCAACGGGATCGAGCCCTGCATCACCCGCGGTCTGGCCTACGCGCCGCACGCGGACCTGATCTGGATGGAGACTTCGAAGCCGGACCTGGAGGTCGCCAAGCAGTTCGCCGAGGCGATCAAGGCCAAGTACCCGGACCAGATGCTGGCCTACAACTGCTCGCCGTCGTTCAACTGGCGGAAGAACCTGGACGACAGCACCATCGCCAAGTTCCAGCGCGAGCTCGGCCACATGGGCTACAAGTTCCAGTTCATCACGCTGGCCGGTTTCCACGCCCTGAACTACGGCATGTTCGACCTGGCCAAGGGCTACGCGGCGGACGGCATGACGTCCTACGTGGACCTGCAGGAGCGCGAGTTCGCCGCGGAGGCGCAGGGCTACACGGCCACCCGCCACCAGCGCGAGGCGGGCACCGGCTACTTCGACCTGATCAGCACGGCGGTCAGCCCGGACTCGTCGACCACCGCGCTGGCCGGCTCGACCGAGGCCGCGCAGTTCTGATCGCGACCTGATCCGGTGCCGAGGCGCCGGACGGGCGGGGAGCGGCGGGTCCGGTCCGCGGCGGCCGGAACCGCGTTCCCCACCCGGCAGCACGGCTGAGCGCTCGTCGCGGGAGCGCTCATCTCAGACGCACCAGCGGCCCTGTGGCGGGGTGTGCGTGATCGCAATGGTGCGAGTGGGCGGGAGTCCCCGAACGGGGGCTCCCCCCCACTGCGTTTTCACACCTTCCGGTGAGCGCTGTATCAGAACGGCGGGTTGACCCCTCTTCATCGCAGACCGGTTCCGGTGGCGCTCGTGCCGCCGGAGCGCAGCGACGAGCGGGAAGAGGTGGCGATCATGCGGATCGAGACGGGGGCGGGACGGCCGTTCAGCGTGCACGACCTGGACGGTTCCCCGGAGGACGGCCGCAGGTACGAGCTGGTCGACGGCGAGCTGATGGTGAGCGCGCTGCCCGGCTGGCCGCACCAGGCGGCGGTGGTGGAGCTGGCCTCGCAGCTGCACATCGCCTGCACCGCGGAGTACCGGGTGCTGCCCGCGCCGTTCGCGGTGCGCCCGGACCCGTTCACCGAGCTGCGGCCGGACGTCCTGGTGGCCCGCCACGACGACCTGACGCTGCGGAACCTGCCCACCGCCCCGGTGCTGGCGGTCGAGGTGGTCTCGGCGAGCAGCAGGATCAAGGACTCGACGTTGAAGAAGGCGGTCTACGCGCGGTTGGGCGCTCGGTTCTTCTGGCTGGTGGACCCGGACCTGGAGGAGCCGTCGATCACCGCGTGGGAGCTGGTGGGCGGGTCCGGGTACCAGCGGATCGCCCGCGCGCGCGAGGACGAGGTGTTCGAGGTGCAGCAGCCGTTCCCGATCAAGTTGACCCCCGCCGACCTGGTGGCGGGGTTGCGACCATGAGGACCGGCGCCCCGGGGGCTCGCGGGGGGGGGGGCGGCGCCCCCCCCCCCCGGGGGGGGGCCCCGGGGGGGGGGCGCGCCCGCCCCCCCCCCGCCCGCGCCGCGGGCGCCCCGCGGGGGCGGGGGGGGGGGGGCGGCGCGGGCG
>NZ_JAIUJZ010000160.1:0-8807 GCF_020176775.1 Saccharopolyspora sp. 6M | reverse complement strand
CCGCGCCCCCCCGCCCCCGGGGGGGGGGGGGGCCCCCCCGCCCCCCCGCCCCCCCGGGGGCGCGCGGCCCCCGCCCCCCCCCCCGCGGGGCGGCCGGGCACCGGGTCAGGCCGCCAGGCCCAGCGCGTCCAGCGCGGCGCCCAGCGAGGACAGCGTGGCGGCCACGGTCGTGTCCAGGGCTTCGGCGATCGGGGTGAGCTCCGCGGCGTTCGCGGGCAGCGCCAGCCCGACCATCAGCGCGGGCACCGCAATCGCGGCGAACGCGATGCGGCGGACGTGCGAGCGGGGCTCGGCGGCGGTGGTCTGTTCGGCGGTCGTGTTCATGAGGATCACCCGTTCTCGTGCTCGATCGCTTGCTGTGCCAAGAGATTCGCCGCCGGGATGGCCGCGGGCAAGGTCGTTCACAGCTCGTTTTCGCGTTCGGTACACGCCCGGCGCACTCGTGGCGCGGGTCGCAGACCTTCGGTGGTGGCGCGGGAACGCCTCGATCCGAGACCACCCGGATTCCCGGGCCGGACGGCCGGAATGCGAACAGGTGGGAGGAGGTGTGATCCGTCCGACCCGGCGGAGCGCGCCACTCGCGCGTGATCTGGGCCGTCACTAGGGTCCGGGACATGATCGAGCAGCGGAACGCACCGGTGATCGCGGCGCCGATGGCGGGCGGGATCTCCACGCCCGAACTGGTGGCCGCGGTCGGCGGCGCGGGCGGATTCGGCTTCCTGGCCGCGGGCTACCTCGCAGAAGACGACCTGGCAGGGCAGATCCGGCGGGTGCGCGAGCTCAGCTCGGAACCCTTCGGCGTGAACCTGTTCGTGCCCGGCCCGCGGCGGGACCTGGACCTGGCGGAGTACCGGGAGCGGGTGGCGGCCGAGGCCGAGCGCTACGGCGTGCAGGCCGGGTCCGGTCACTGGGACGACGACCTGTACCAGGCCAAGGTGGAGCTGGTGATCGACGAACGGGTTCCGGTGGTGTCGTTCACCTTCGGGCGCCCGGAGAGGTCCACAGTGGACCGGTTGCACGAGGCCGGCGCGCAGGTGGTCTGCACCGTCACGACACCGGACGAGGCGCGGCTGGCCGCCGAGGTCGGGGTCGACCTGTTGTGCGTGCAGGGCTCCGAAGCGGGTGGGCACCGCGGCGTGTTCGAGGACGATCCGGACTCGCCCGCGGGCGGGGAGCCGTACGGGCTGCTGGGCGCGCTGCGCACGATCTCCGGGGTGGTCGACCTGCCGCTGGTCGGCGCCGGGGGTGTCGTGACGGGCGCGGATCTGGCGGCGGTGCTCTCGGCCGGCGCGGTGGCCGCGCAGCTCGGCACCGCATTCCTGGTGTCGGCGGAAGCGGGCACCGCGCCGACCCAGCGCGCCGAGCTCGCGGCGGGCACCAGGAGCACCGCGATCACCCGGGCGTTCAGCGGGCGTCCGGCGCGGGGTCTGGTCAACCGCTTCCTGCGGGAGCACGGGCCGCACGCCCCGGCCGCCTACCCGCAGCTGCACCACCTGACCAAGCCGGTGCGCGGCGCGGCCGGGCGCGCCGACGACCCGGAGGCGATGTCGCTGTGGGCGGGGCAGACCTACGCGCAGGCGACACCGCGGCCCGCCGCCGAACTCGTCCGCGAACTCGTCGAGCAGGCTCGGACCGCGCTCGATGCCGCGGGTGCCCGCCTGCGCTGAACTGCCCGGTCCGCTCGGCCGTGTGGCGGAAAACCTCGTGCGCCGGAGCCGGGGACGAACATAGGTTGACCGGGTGGGCCATGTGCAGTCAGTGAACATCGCGGTCCTGCGGACCGGCGAGTGGACGGGCCGGATGGGCAGCACCGGCATCGACAAGCGACCGGTGCCGGGGCCGGTGCGGTTCACCGGGAGCGGTGTGCACGGCGACGCCGTGGTGGACCGCAAGCACCACGGCGCCTGGTACCAGGCGGCCTACGCCTTCGACGTCGAGGACCTGCGGTTCTGGTCGGCGGAACTGGGCAGGGAACTGGTGCCCGGCAACGCGGGGGAGAACCTGAGCCTGGTCGGCTGCGACGCGAGCACCGCCCTGGTGGGGGAGCGCTGGCGGATCGGCGGTGCGGTGCTGCGGGTGACCGCACCGCGCGACCCGTGCCGGGTGTTCGCGGGGTTCTGGGAGGTCAAGGGCCTGGTGAAGCGGTTCGCCGCGGTCGGTCGCCCCGGCGCCTACCTGGCGGTGGAGCAGCCGGGGGAGATCACCGCGGGAGATCCGGTCGACGTGCTCAGCAGGCCGGAGCACGCGGTGACCGTCGCCGACGTGCTCGCGCTGAACCTGGGCGACCGGGACCGCCGCGAGCACGTGGTCGCGGCCGCCGCCGACCTGCCGGAGAAGTTGCGGGTCAAGCTCGGTCTCGCCGAGCTCACCGGTCCGGAAGGCATTCGATGACGCCGTGACCGTCGTCGAGCCTGGTGACGGAGGCGATGAACAGCCCGGCCGCGCCGACGATGCGCTCGGTGCGGTCGAGATCGCGCATCCGGCCACCGACGTAGACCATCAGCCGCAGGTCCATCTCGGTGAACTCGCCGTCCTGGTCCGGCAGGAGTTCGATGATGAGCACGCTGCCCTCCCGGCCGTCCGCGCCGGCGGCCTCGGCGCACCGGCCGAGCAGCCGCACCGCGTCCGCGTCCTCCCAATCCCCGAGGACGTCGCACAGCACGTAAGCGTCGGCGCCCGGCGGTAGCGGGTCGAAGAAGTCGCCGACGACGACCTCGGCGCGATCGCGCACCCCACGCGACTCCAGGTACCCCTCCGCGGTTCCGGCGGGGCCGGCCAGGTCCACCAGCGTCCCGAGCAGGTCCGGGTGCCGTTCCAGGAGTTCGGCGAGCAGCACGCCCTTGCCACCGCCCACGTCGGTCACCCGCCCGAACCGCTCCCAGGGGACCGCCGCGGCGATGGCCGGGGCCAGCTCGTCGGACTTGGTCTCCATCAGGTCGTCGAAGGAGTCCGACAGCTGCGGGTCGTGCGCGAGGTCCTCCCGGAAGGAGCGGCCGAACGCGGCGGGATACGCGGCGTGGTGGCCGCGGACCTGCTCGACGAGTTCCACGAAGGCCAGGTCGGCGCGGCCGACGGCGCCGTCCAGGTCGAGCCATTCGCGGCTGCCGCCCGGGGCGTCGGCCTGGAGGGCGCGGGAGGCCTCGTTGGGGCCGAAGACCTCCGGTTCCGGTTCGGTGAACAACCCGCGCCGCACCAGGTACCGCAGCACCCTGCCGAGCGGGTCGGCCTCGGCTCCGGATCGCTTCGCGATCTCGTCGAGCGGGAGCTCGCCGTCCTGGACGATGTCGGCCAGGCGCAGCGTGGCGGCGGTGCGCACGGCGAAGGGCGTGACCAGGTCGGCCATCGCCCAGACGTCCACCGGCTCTGGAGCCATGCGGGGAGGATAGGCGCAGCGGCGGTCACCGGCAGGGGCGGTGCGCGGGGAACGCGCCCCTCAGCCCCGCAGCACCGCCACGATCCGCTCGGCGGTCTCCTGCATGTGTTCGCGCACGACTTCGCGGGCCCGGGTGGAGTCGCCCGCTTCGATGGCGTCGACGATCGGCGAGTGCCGCTGCCAGGCCATGTTCCGCACCGCCAGCTCCGGGCCGGAGCGCACGATGGTGGCGCGGGTCAGCCCGGAGATGTGCTGCCAGGACTGCACGAGCGCGGCGTTGCCGGTGAGCTCGCACATCCGCTGGTGGAAGGCGAGGTCCGCCTCGACCAGCGCGGCCATGTCCTGGCCGAGGTCGCGCAGCCGGTCGACGGCCGCGCGCAGTTCGCCGACGATCGCGGCGCGGTCGTCGGCGCCGCACAGCGTCTCCACGGCCAGCGATTCGAGGGCGGCGCGCACCGCGAAGATGTCCCGGACCTCGGCGCCGCTGAGCGCTCGCACCAGCAGCTTGCCGCGTTCGTCGGCGACGACGAGCCCTTCCTGCACGAGGTGGCGGAGGGCTTCGCGCAGGGTCCCGCGGGAAACGGAGAGCGCTTCGCTGAGCTCGGTCTCGATCAGCCGCCTGCCGGGTTCGAGTTGCCCGCTGCTGATCGCCTCGCGCAGCTTGCGCAGCGACTGCTCGCGCAGGGTCTGCCGGTCGACGCCGCCGAGCGCCGGAACATCCAGGGACACCAGTGGATCGCCTCTCTGCTCGCTGACCCGCACATCGTAGTCCACGGCCGGGTCGGCGAATAACGGTCGACTGTTGACAGTCGACTCGACGCGTCGTTAACTGTGCGCTACCTGACGCACGAAGGAGTGAGGCAGATGCCGGAGCTGGGCTGTTCGACGATCTCGTTCCGGCGGCTGCCGGTGGCCGAGGCGCTCGCGACCATCCGCGAACTCGGCTTCGACGGCATCGACCTCGGCGGCCTGCCCGGCGTGTGCGACCACATCCCCACCCCGCTGACCGGGCCCGTGGACGACCTCGTGGAGCTCGTGCGGGGTTCCGGGCTGCGCACCTGGGCGATCAACGTCGACCCCGGCCCGCTCAACGATCCGCGGCTCGACGAGCGGGACCTGCTCACCGCCGGGCGGGGGCTCGTGGAGCTCGCAGCCGAGCTGGACGCGGCGGTCATCGTGCCCTGCGGCGCGCAGCAGCGGGAGCCGTTCGCGGAGGAGCGGACCGACCTCGACCGGATCGCACGCGGCCTGCGCTCGCTCGGCGACCTCGCGGCGGAGCACGGGGTGCGGCTGCTGGTCGAAGGGCTGCACCACTTCCGCTTCTGCCACACCACGGACCGCGCGGCCGCGCTGCTGGAGCGAGTTCCCGCCGAGTCGGCCGGGTTCGTGTTCGACGTCAGCCACGTGGTGGCGGGCGGTTTCGACGAGGTCGCGTTCGCCGCGGACTTCGCCGAGCGCATCGAGCACGTGCACCTGCGCGACGCCGAGCCCGGTGACATCAACCTCAGCATCGGCCGCGGCCGCGCCGACTTCGCCGGGGTGGTCCGGGCGCTGCGGAAGGCCGGCTACGGCGGCCGGTACGTGCTGGAACTCGAAACGCACGACGTGCGCGAGCAGGAACGCCCCGCCGCGGCCGCCGCCGCGAAAGACGCGATCACCGCGCTGCTCTGACCGCGGCACCGAGCCACCACGCGGCGGGCGCCCGGCAACGACTCGTGGCACCCCGTCCCGATCCGCCGCAACGCGCGGCAACCCATCTCCACCTGCGACACCCCGCCGCACGCGCGGCACCCACGACTCGCGGCACCGGCCCCGGCGCCGCACCGGACCGAACTCAGGAGGACCCGCATGTCCGACACCGCCCGCACCGCCCTGATCACCGGAGCCGGCTCGGAGCGCGGCATCGGCCGGGAGACCGCCCGCAGGCTCGCCGCCGCCGGTTTCGACATCGCCGTGCTGGACCTCGACGGTGCCGCCGCCGAGGCCACGGCCTCGCTGGTCGCGGCCGAGCACGGCGTGCGCGCCCTGGGCGTGCGGGCCGACGTCACCGACCAGGACTCGGTGGACGCCGCGGTCACCGCCGTCGAGAACTCGGAGCTGCCCCCGATCGCCGCGCTGGTCAACAACGCGGGCATCACCCGGCCGACCCGCTTCCTGGACATCGCGCCCGCCGAGTGGGACCTGGTGTTCAAGGTCAACGTCACCGGCACGTACCTGGTGACCCAGCGGGTGCTGCCCGGCCTGGTCGAGCGGGGCTACGGCCGCATCGTCAACGTGTCCTCGGTCAGCGCGCAGCGCGGCGGCGGCGTGTTCGGCGGCTCGCACTACTCCGCGGCGAAGGCCGCCGTGCTCGGGCTCACCAGGGCGCTGGCCAGGGAGGTCGGGCCGAACGGGGTGGTCGTCAACGCCGTCACGCCCGGGCTGATCGACACCGACATCACCGGGGGCCTGCTCACCGGGGAGCGCAAGGAGGAGCTGATCGCCGACGTGCCGGTGGGCCGCAACGGCCGGACCGGCGACGTCGCCGCGACGATCGCGTTCCTGGCCGGGGAGGACGTCGGCTACATCACCGGCGCCACCTTCGACATCAACGGTGGCTCGCACATCAACTGACGCGTCCCGGACCGACCCGCCGCGACGTGCGGGGACGTGCTCGTGGAAGCTCACGTCCCGCCCGCGGCACCGCCTCAACGACGAGGATCACGGAGCGAACATGGCCCCCTCCCTCCTGCTGCTGCACACGACGATCGCGGTCGTCGGCATCGTCGCCCTGATCGTCGGGGCGCGGCTCAACCCGGTCATCGTGCTGGTGCTCGGCTCGCTGTACCTGGGGCTGGCCACCGGCCTCGGGTTCGAGGGCACGGCGAAGGCCGTCACGGACGGCTTCGGCGGTCTGATGGCGGAGGTCGGCCTGATCATCGGGTTCGGCGTGCTGCTCGGATCGCTGCTGTCGGCGACGGGGACGTTGCAGCGCATCGTCGAGCTGTTCCTGAAGGCGTTCGGGAAGTCCCGGTCGCCGTACGCGCTGGGCCTGTCCTCCGGTGTCGTGTTCCCGGCGATCTACTTCGACGTGGCGCTGGTGATGCTGGCGCCGATCGCCCGCTCGGTGGCGGCGCGCACCGGGGCGAGCGTGGCCGCCGTCGGCGGTTCGCTGGCGATCGGCCTGGAGGTGGGCCTGCTGATGGTGCTGCCGGGAGCGGCGGCGCTGGCGGTCAGCGGCTCGCTCGGCGTCGGGTTGGGCGCGATGTTGGTGTGCGGCATCGGGATCGGGGTGCTCGCGATCATCATCTCGGTGTTCCTGCACGGCAGGTTGATGCGCCGCACCTGGGACCCGGCCAAGGACGAGGCGTCGGCCGGGGACGGCTTCCAGGGCATGGACGTGGCCCCGGAGGAATCGCCGCGCCGCACCCTGCCGCTGGTCGTGCTGGTGCTGCCGGTGCTGGTGCCGCTGGCGCTGATCGTGCTGGGCACGGTGACGGAGACGGCGGGCGCGGCGATCGGCTGGATCTCGTTCCTGGCGGATCCGGTGGTGGCGCTGCTGATCGGTCTGCTGATCGGGTGCGCGCTGACCGCGTGGACGCTGTCCCGCGATGCCGTGGAGCGGGCGCTGACGAGGGGTGCGTCCACGAGCGGCACGATCCTGCTGTTCACCGGCGTGGCGGGGTCGCTCGGCGAGGTGATCAGCAGGACCGGCGTGGGCGACGTGGTCTCCGGGATGTTCCACGCGGGCAGCGCTTCGCCGCTGCTGCTGGCGTGGCTGGTGGCGGCGCTGCTGCGGCTGGCGCAGGGTTCGGGTTCGGTCGCGGCGATCACGGCGGCGACCCTGCTGGCGCCGGTGGTGGGCGGTCTGGACACCCCTGCGGTGCTGGTGGCGCTGGCCGCGGCGGCGGGGGCGAGCTTCGGCGGACACGTCAGCGACAACACCTTCTGGATGTTCCGCACCATGCTGGGCCTGTCCACCCGCGGCGCGTTCCAGGTGTACACGGTCGCGCAGTCGATCATGTCGGTGGTGGCGCTGCTGCTGGTGCTGGCCGCGGACCTGGTGCTGTGAGGCGGGAAGGTCATCCGGCGCGGCGGTGTCCGCGCACCGCACCCTGGTAGCCGGCGCGGGAGCGCCCGCCGGTGATCCAGTGAGGGAACGATGACGCGCTTGTTCGACGACCCGGCCTCGTTCGCCGAGGACGCGCTCGCCGGGTTCTGCGATCTGCACGTGGACCAGGTGCGCCGGGTCGAGGGCGGCGTGGTGCGGGCGGTGCCCGCGGACGAGGGCAAGGTGGCGGTGGTCGTCGGCGGCGGAGCCGGGCACTACCCGGCGTTCTTCGGCTTGGTCGGGCCGGGTTTCGCCGATGGTGCCGTGGTGGGCGGCGTGTTCGCCCCGCCGTCGCCGCGGGCGGTGCTGTCGGTCGCCCGCGCGGTGCACTGCGGTGCCGGGGTGCTGTTCGTCCTCGGCAACTACGCGGGAGACGGTGCCGGGTTCGGTGCCGCGCAGGAGCGGTTGCGGCTGGACGGCATCGACTGCCGCACCGCGGTGGTCACCGACGACGTGGCCTCGGCACCCGCCGGGCTGAGGTCGGCGCGGCGGGGGATCGCGGGTGCGTTCGCGGTGTTCAAGGTGGCGGGCGCGGCCGCGGAGGAGGGGCTGGCGCTCGACGAGGTGGAGCGGGCCGCGCGGCTGGCCGACGACCGCACCCGCAGCTTGGGCGTCGCCTTCGAGGGCTGCACCTTGCCCGGCGGGCGCGAGCCGCTGTTCGAGGTGCCGGCCGGGAAGATGGGCCTGGGGCTGGGCATCCACGGCGAGCCCGGTTCCTCCGAGTTGGACCTCCCGTCGGCCGACCGGCTCGCGGAACTCCTGGTGGACGGTCTGCTGGCCGAGGCCCCGGCCGATGCCGGTTCCCGGGTCGGCGTCCTGCTCAACGGGCTGGGCAGCACCGGTTGCGAGGAGCTGTTCGTGCTGTGGAACGACGTGGCGCGGCGGCTGCGCGGCGCCGGGTTGGAACCGGTGGAGCCGGAGGCCGGGGAATTGGTGACGAGCCTGGACATGGCGGGCGTCTCGCTCACGCTGAGCTGGCTGGACGCGGAGCTGGAGCGGTTCTGGCGCGCCTCCGCCGACACGCCCGCGTACGGCAAGCGCGTCCGCCGCCGGGTCCCGGCCCCTCCGGCCCCCTCGGCGGTGCTCGAACGGCTCGCCCGCGGGGCCGAGTACCCCGGCACCGGCGCGCATTCGCGGGAGACCGCGGCGGCCCTGGTGGCGGTGTTCGGCGCGGTGCGCCAGGCCGTCGAGGACCACGCCGCGGAGCTGGGCCGGGTCGACGCGGTGGTCGCGGACGGCGGGCACGGTCGCGGCATGGTGCGCGGGACCGCGGCCGCGCACGAGGCGGCGGCGCTGGCGGTGCTGGCCGGTGCGGGGGTGCGGTCGACGTTGGCGCGGGCGGGC
>NZ_JAIUJZ010000159.1:0-20478 GCF_020176775.1 Saccharopolyspora sp. 6M | reverse complement strand
GTGAACGGACCGTTTGTCCCATCTCGTTGGTCGAACGGTCCGTTCACCCGGCTCGCTGCGGCCGGTGCGCGTGGCGCCGGTGTCACGGGACGACAACGACCCGGCACCGCTGATCACTTTTGCACTACGGCTGCACGTCGTTCCCCGGCCCGCCCTCGCGTCGAGGTGCCGCCGCCCCGGATCCAGCGCGCCGGGCAGGCGCGGACATCCGCAGTGGAACCCGTTGCGGCCCAAGGGATCCGACGTCTCGAGCGCCGAGGGCGGAGCGCGGTTCCGAGACCTCCCGGCACCTACCACGACCCGGCGAAAGCCGCAGTGCAGGTGGTTAGGGTGAGCCGGTGTCGGAGCAGTGGAGCCACAACGTGCACTACCACCCGCTCGTTCTCGACTCGGTGCCCGAAGGATGCGACGCGGCGCTCGACGTCGGGTGCGGCGACGGGACGCTGGTGCGCGCGCTGGCGTCGAGGGCGAAGCGCGCCACGGGCATCGACCGCTCCCGCACGATGATCCGCCAAGCCCGCCGCGCCAGCTACCAGTACGACAACGTGTCCTATGTGGACTCGGACTTCGTCGATTTCGCCGCGAAGGCGCGGGACGGCTCGTACGGGTTCATCAGCAGCGTCGCCGCGCTGCACCACATGGACTTCGATTCCACGCTCACCGCCATGGGCCGGATGCTCGCCCCCGGTGGGAGGCTGGTGCTCGTCGGCCTGGCCCGGCACCACACCCCGCTGGACTGGGCGAGGGACATCGCGGCGATCCCGGTGCACCGCTTCCTCGCCCGCAGGCACGGCGGGGTCACCGAGCCGCCGGAGGTCCCGGCGAAGGACCCGATCATGACCTGGGATGAGGTGCGCCAGGGCGCGCAGCGACAGCTGCCCGGCGTCCAGTACCGCAGGTTGCTGCTGTGGCGCTACGCGCTCACCTGGGACAAGCCCGTCCCGACCTTCTCCGGGTGAACGGCCCGTTCGACCAACGAGATGGGACGAACGGTCCGTTCACCCACATCGGCGGCGACAGGACCGATCGCGCACGAACCACTTCCCCGGGTGAACGGACCCTTCGACCAACGAGATGGGACAAAGGGTCCGTTCACTCGGAAATCCCTGGCCCGGTGCCGACCACTCGCACCGGAGCGAACGGACCGTTCGCCCAACCAGATCGGACGAACGGTCCGTCCACCCATCGCTGCAGCGATGGGACG
Organism: Saccharopolyspora sp. 6M; assembly: GCF_020176775.1. Taxonomy (NCBI): domain Bacteria; kingdom Bacillati; phylum Actinomycetota; class Actinomycetes; order Pseudonocardiales; family Pseudonocardiaceae; genus Saccharopolyspora; species Saccharopolyspora sp. 6M. The sequence continues at coordinate 19,274 of NZ_JAIUJZ010000159.1, read as the reverse complement.
GGCGGGCGTTCCGGGGCGACGGTCGGCGTAGGCGCGGGTGCGCACGTGGACGTGGGGGGGGGGGCCGGGGGCGGGGCGCGGGGGGGGGGCCCGCGGGGGGGGGGCCCCCCCCCGGGGGGGCGGGCCGGCCGGCGCGGCGGGGGGGGGGCCCGGGGGGGGGGGGGGCGGCCCGGGGGGGGGGGCCCCGGGCCCCCCCGGGCCCCTCCACTCCCGATCGGGGTGTCAGGCCCGGGCGGTGACCCGGTGGAAGGCGTCGACGAGGTCGCCGAGTTCGGGGACCTGTTCGGCTTCGGCGAGGGTCTTCTCGAGCGCCGCGTCGTGGGTGGGCCGCGCCTGCTCGAGGAGCGCGCGGCCTTCGTCGGTGAGTTCGGTGTAGATGCCCCGCCGATCGTCCTTGCACAGGATCCGGGTGAGCAGCCCCCGGTCTTCGAGCCGGGTGACGAGCCTGGTGGTGGCGCTGCCGCTGAGCGCGGCGGCGCGGCTGAGCTGCTGCATGCGCATGTGCCAGCCGTCCTGCCTGCTGAGCGCGTCGAGGACGGTGTACTCGACGACGGACAGCCCGTGGTCGGCGGTGAGCGCCTTCTCCAGGGCGGATTCGAGCATTCCGTGCAATGCGGCGAGGGTGCGCCAGCCTTGTGCCCGCACTTCGACCGCGTCGTCGGCGATCCCCACGCCACACCTCCTACCGGCGAGCTCGACGGGTGAGCTCACTCTCCCCACCACCATAGCAGCTTGCGCAGATAGAAAGCGCCTGCAACTATTTAGCAAGCGCGTGCAACTACCAGCTGAAGCCGCATTTCTTCCCACGCACGCCGAAACACCCGCATCACCCCGCGCCCCAGCGGGAACCCCGTGGCGAACACCCGAGGAGAGCGAACACCGATGAACACCGACATGACCGGCCGCACCGCCCTGGTCACCGGCTCCACCAGCGGCATCGGGAAAGCCATCGCGGCGAGCTTCGCCCGCGCCGGAGCCGACGTCGTCGTCAACGGCCGGTCCCAGGACCGGGTCGACGCCACCGTCGAATCGCTGCGCGCCGACACCGGCGGTTCGGTGCGCGGCATCGCCGCGGACATCGGCACGGCCGAAGGCGCCGAAGCGCTCATCACCGAGCTGCCCGACGTGGACGTTCTCGTGAACAACGCCGGGATCTTCTCCGCCACCCCGGTCTTCGAGATCAGCGACGCGGAATGGTCCCGGTTCTTCGAGGTGAACGTGCTCTCCGGGGTGCGCCTGGCCAGGCACTACACCCCGCGCATGGTGCAGCGCGGCTGGGGCCGGGTGATCTTCATCAGCAGCGAGTCCTCGATCTTCATCCCCACCGAGATGGTGCACTACGGCATGACCAAGACCGCGCAGCTGTCCGTGGCGCGCGGCATGGCCCAGGAGGTCAAGGGCACCGGCGTCACCGTGAACAGCGTGCTGCCCGGCCCGACGCTGACGCCCGGCGTCGCGGAGTTCATCGCCAGCCGGGTCGGCGACGACGTGCCGTTCGAGGAGGCGGAGCGCCGCTTCATCGCCGAGGAGCGCCCGAGCTCGTTGCTCGGCAGGCTGATCCGCCCCGACGAGGTGGCGAGCCTGGTGCTCTACGCCGGATCGGAGGCCGGCTCGGCGACGACCGGGGCCGCGCTGCGGGTGGACGGCGGCGTCGCCCCCTCGCTGACCTGAGCGGTGCCGCGGAACCGGCGGGCGGTCGAGCCCACCGGATCCGCCGCTGCTCAACCGCGGTACTCGGCCAGGAACGGGCGCATCGCGGCGAGCATGCCCACCGGATCCTCCTCCGGCACGTAGTGCCCGGCACCCTGCAGCACGACGCTGGTGACGTCCGTCGCGACCGCGCCGATCTCGGCCGCCATGCCTTCCCCGATGGACTCCGAACCGGCGATCGTCAGCACCGGCAACGTCAGCTTCCGCTCACGCCGCACCAGGTTCTGCTCGATGATCGAATCGATGGCGCGGTAGTAGTCGAAGCTGGCCCGCAGTGCCTCCGGGTCGCGCAGCGCGTCCACGTAGACCTGCACCGCGTGCCCCGGGATCGACGTCGGCGTGGCGGCCTTCGTGGCGAACTGGTGCCCGAAGTAGACGTCCTCCCGTCCGCGCACCAACCGCTCGTTGATCTCCAGCGCGCGGTTGAAGTTGAAGTGCCACAGGAGATCGCTGGTCCGCCGGTCGGCCAGCAGCGGCGGTGACTCGGACAGCCCGGGCACGATCGCCTCCGAGAACACCGCCCGCTCCAGCACCTCCGGGTGGTCGGCGGCCAGCGCGTAGCCGGTCCAGGCACCGATGTCGTGCGAGACGAGCGCGAACCGCTCGTGGCCGAGCTCGCGCATCAGCTCCACCAGATCGGTGGCCAGCGTCCCGGAGTCGTAGCCGGCGGCGGGCTTGTCCGTCAGGTTCACGCCGCGCGGGTCCACCACCACGACGGAGAACCGCTCGGCGAGCTCCGGCAGGACGAAGCGCCACTGGTACCAGTTCTGCGGCCAGCCGCCGAGCACCAGCAGCGGCGGACCGTCGCCACCGCTCAGGTAGTGCGTGCGCAGACCGCCCGCCGTGGCGTAGTGGTCCCGGAAGGTCTCGGTGAAACCGTCCGGCAGCAGCGGCGCCGAAGCGAGGGAACCGGGGCCGTGCGGAACTTCGGTTGAGGTCACGAGGAAACTCCGTGTTCGACGAAGGAGGGGAACCCGGCCGGTACCGCTCGGCGCCTAGCGGACGGCTCACCTGGGTGGCCGGGCCGGCCGGTACGACCTACACTAGCCATGTTGGAACGATCGGTCAAACATGGCGGAGGGAGTGCGCCAGATGGCAGGACGCAAGCAGTTCGACGTCGACACCGCCCTGGACGGAGCGATGCACGTGTTCTGGGAGCACGGCTACGCCGAAGCCAGCCTCAGCAGACTGCTCACCGCCACCGGGCTCGGCCGCGGATCGCTGTACTCCACCTTCGGCGGCAAGGACGAACTGCTCCAGCGCAGCGTCCGCCGCTACGCCGAACTGTTCGCCGCGCCCATGTCCGCCGCCCTGCGCTACCGCCCGGACGACCCCACCGCCGCCGTCCGCGCGTTCTTCGACACCGTGCTCACCCGGCTCGCCGACCCCGAGGTGCCCGCCGGCTGCCTGATCACCCGGCTCGCCGCCGAAACCGCCGACCTGGACGCGCCGGTGCGCGAGGTCGTCGCCGGCGCCCTCGCCGGGCAGCGCGCCGAGATCCGCGCCGCCCTCCGGCCCGCCGAAGACGCGGTGCCCGCGGAACGGCTCGACGACCTGGCGCTGTACGCGGCCGCGATCAACCAGTCGCTGACCGTGCTGCACCTCGCCGGGACACCGGTGGCCGAACTGCGCACCGTCGCGGACCTCGCTTACGAGCACATCGCGGCGGCGCTGGCCACGCCGCCGCGAACGGAGTGAACGGACCCTCCGACCAACTAGATGGGACGAACGGTCCGTTCACTCCGCTCCGGAGCCACCGAACTCCGAGTCAACGGACCGTTCGACCAACGGGACTGGACACACGGTCCGTTCACCCACGCGCAGCGACGCCCCGCACCGACGGGAGGCCCGTGGAGTCAACGGACCGTTCGACCAACTAGATCGGACAAGCGGTCCGTTCACTCCACACGGCGGGGCTCGGAAAGAGGCCGTCGCTCGCCGCCGCGGTGCACCGGTCGCGCCGAATGAACGGACCGTTCGACCAACTAGATGGGACGAACGGTCCGTTCACTCCAACAAGGGGGCGGAGTGCGGCACCCCGCTCTGTGGCGTCTGACGCAGAACCCGAACACCACGAGTGCTGAACTGGTCACGCAACGAGATCGCCCACCGCAGGGAGGACTCCGCCATGGCCCGCCGCACCGCACCTCGTCCCGCTCCGCAGCCCGAGCCCGCCACCGACGACCACCTCACCCCCGAGCAGGAACTGGACGTGGCGCTGCGCACCGCAGGTGACTTCCGCACCTGGATCTCCGGCGCCGACACCAAAGCGGGGCTGCTGATCCCCGCGCTCGGCATCGGCATCGGCGGCGCGGGCAACGCCATGTCCGGGTCCCACGCCGCGGCGCTGCAGCACGGCCCGCTGCGGGCCGCGTCGCTGGTGCTGCTGGGGCTGCTGCTGTGCGGGGCGCTAGGCGCGCTGCTGCACCTCGCGGCCGTGCTCACGCCGCGCACCGGCGCTCCGGCCGGCGGGGCGAACGCGTTCGCCTTCCCAGCCTTCCGCCCGGCGCACGGAGCCACGGCTACCGAGCTGTGCGCGCAGGCCTGGCAGCAGGCGGAGGCGCTGGCGCAGATCGCCGCCACCAAGTACCGGCGCCTGCGCATCGCGCTGCACTGCTCCTGCGGGGCGCTGCTGGCGTTTCTGGCGTGGACGGCGCTGCTCGCGGTGCGCTGAGCCGCTACTCGAACCCCGCGTGCTGGGCGAGCAGTTCTCGGTCCAGCACCGCGATCCGGCGCCGCCGCGTGTCGACGGCGCCGCGGTCCCGCAGCTCCCGCAAGGCCCGCGCCACCGTCTCGCGGGACGCGCTGGTCGCGGCAGCCAACTCGGCCTGGCTCAACGGGATCGCGATCGCGTACCGGCCGGGCCCGTCCGGCACCCCGTGCTCGCGCACCAGGTCCAGCAACAGCCGGGCCAGCCGCTGCCCCACCCCGGACGAGGTGAACTCCACCCGGTACCGGTCGGACTCGCGCATCCGGGCCACCACGCCGACCAGCAGCTCGAACATCACGTCGGGGTGTTCGTGCAGGAACCGGCGGAACTCGGCGCCCGGCACCACGTCCGCCTGCACCGGCCCCAGCGCCGTCACGGCGGAAGCCCGCGGTCGCCCGTCCACCGCGGAGAACTCGCCGATCACCGAGCCGGGCCCGCGGATCGCGAGCACCGTCTCCGCGCCCCGCGTCGACATCGACCACACCTTGACCTGGCCGCTGCGGATCAGCAGCACGTGGTCCGACCGGTCCCCCACGCCGAACAGGACGGCACCTCCCCGCCACCGCCGGGACGTGCCCACCGACCGCAACGCGGCCACCGCCGCCTCGTTCCACCGCTCGCCCATGCCGCCCCCGCTCGCGCGCCTCCGCGGGGTTCCACGCACCCCGGCACTCCGCTGCAACCCGGTGGCCGAGTGCGGCCGACCATGATCGTGGAGGACCCGAGCTTGACAGGCGTGGGCCGGGCTCGGCCAGCACCCGGACGAGGAGCGGTGCGAGAGGCCGCCCACCACACCGACGTCCCGGCCGGACGCGACCGCGTGCGACCGACGTCAGCTGAAGGTCGGCAGGCCCACCGCGGCGTCCACCGCGATCGCCACGAACAGCACCGCCAGGTACGAGTTCGACAGGTGGAACAACGTCATCGGATTCGTCGCGCGCCCCTGCCGCACCGAAGCGTGCAGCCGCTGCGCCACGATCAGGAACGCCGCGCCGGACAGCACCGCGATCGCCACGTACACCCAGCTCGTCGCGGGCACCAGCAGCAGCGTGGAGGCGACCGTCGCCCAGCTGTACACCAGGATCCGCGCCGACACCTGCCGCGGCGTCGCCACCACCGGCAGCATCGGCACCCCGGCCCGCGCGTAGTCGTCCCGGTACTTCATCGCCAGCGACCAGAAGTGCGGCGGCGTCCACAGGAACACGACCGCGAACATCACCAGCGCCGGCCACTCGACCTCGCCCGCCACCGCGGCCCAGCCGATCACCACCGGCATGCAGCCCGCCGCACCGCCCCACACGATGTTCTGCGAGGTGCGGCGCTTGAGCAGCAGCGTGTACACGAAGACGTAGAACAGGATCGCGGCCAGCGACAGCACCGCCGCCAGCAGGTTCGCCCCGATCGCCAGCACCGCGAACGACACGGCGCCCAACACGATCCCGAAGATCAAGGCGTGCTTGCGCGGCACCTCGTAGCTCACCAGCGGACGGCTGCGGGTGCGGTGCATCACCGCATCGATGTCCGAGTCGGCCACGCAGTTCAACGCGTTCGCGCTGCCCGCCGACATGGCGCCGCCGACCAGCGTCACCAGCACCAGCCACGGCGACGGGATGCCGCGCTCGGCCAGGAACATCGCCGGGATCGTGGTGACCAGCAGCAGCTCGATGACGCGCGGCTTGGTGAGCGCGAAGTAGGCGGCCAGCACGCCGCGCCGCTTCGCAGTGGTGGTGGGAGCTGCTTCCGCCTGTTCGGGAACGGCCGTCATGAGCTCGTCGACCCGGTCGTCGCCGCGGCCTCGAACGGCAGCGGTTCACCACCGGTGCGCAGCCGGTGCCACAGCACCACCTTGCGCTCCGCGAAGAACGCGCCGAGCGGGATCGTCCCGGCCAGCAGCACCAGCAGCATCCGGCCGTACGGGATGCGCAGCTGCACCGTCGTCACCAGCGCGACGAACAGGTACACGATGTAGAGGTAACCGTGGCCGATGCCGATCGTGGTCGTCCACGAGTCGCCCATCAGCTGCGCGGACGAACCCTCGGGCCACAGGTATTTGAACACCATCGCCAAGCACAGCAAGATGAGCAGCACCGCTGTCACGTACGCCATGACCCGGTATGCGGCCAGAACGCCAGGCTTCACCACAGATCCCTCAATCCCGCCTCTGCCACGAACACCGGAAACGACCGTACGCCACCACCGGTGCACGCCTGCGCGTGACCTGGCGGGACAGTGGTGCCGGCCACGCGATGGCGTGGCTCAGGACACTCCGGGCAGACCGTAGGCGCGGGCGATCAACTCGTAGGAGCGCAGCTTCGCGTCCCGGTCGTACAGGTTCGCGGTGAGCATCAGCTCGTCGACCTCGGTGCGTGCCCGCAGCTCCTCCAGCTCCGCGTGCACCGAATCCGGCGTGCCGTGGATCGCGTCCGCCAGCCACGAGTCCACGATGCTCTGCTCCACCGCGGAGTACGGGTAGTCCCGCGCCTCCTGCGGGCTCGGCATCCGGCCCGGGTTCCCGCTGCGCAGCCGCAGCATGCTCAACGCCATCGGACGCGCCAGGTCCAGCGCCTCCTGCTCGGTGTCGGCCGCGATCGCCTGCGCGCCGATCATCGAGTACGGCTCGGCCAGCACCTCGGAGGGCTGGAACGACTTCCGGTACAGGTCCAGCGCAGGCAGCGTGTTGCGCGCCGAGAAGTGGTGGGCGAACGCGAACGGCAACCCGAGCGCGCCCGCGACCTGCGCGCTGAACCCGCTCGAACCGAGCAACCACACCGGCGGCGCCTGCCCGTGCGGCACCGAACTCACCTCGGCGTACGGGTGGTCGGCGCTGAAACCGTCGCCGAGGAACCGCAGCAGGTCGCCCAGCTGCTCCGGGAAGTCGTCCACCGAGAGCGGGCCGCCGGTGCGGCGCAGCGCCCGCGCCGTCCCCTGGTCGGTGCCGGGGGCACGGCCGATGCCCAGGTCGATGCGACCCGGGTGCAGCGCCTGCAAGGTGCCGAACTGCTCGGCCACGACCAGCGGCGCGTGGTTCGGCAACATCACCCCGCCCGAACCGAGGCGCAGCGTGCTCGTCGCCGACGCCAGGTGCGCGATCACCACCGGCGGGGAGGAGCTCGCGATGCCCGGCATGCCGTGGTGCTCGGCGACCCACAGCCGGTGGAATCCCCAGCGCTCGGCGGCCCGGGCGAGTTCGGTGGTGGTGGCCAGCGCCTCCCCCGGCGTCGTCTGCGCGCCGACGGGCGCGAGGTCCAAGATCGACAGCGGCACGGCCGAGCGGCCGCGGGCGGTGCCGCGGATCGGGTCGGGCCGGGATGCGGGACCGCCGGCCTCGAGGGCGGTGCGGTCCGGGTTGGCGACGGTGTCCATCGCCGCTTGCAACCATCCGGCAGCGGGGCTTTGTTCCCGGGCCGCTGTGCGGGTGCTCACACGCCCGGACGCGGGTGAACGGACCGTTCGTCCGATCTAGTTGGACGAACGGTCCGTTCACTCCCCCGCTCGGGTCAGGCCCGGTCGCCGGTGAGCGCGTAGTCCGGGTGCGCAGCCGGGGCCGGCGAGCTGCGGTGGCGCAGGATCGACTCGCGGATGTCCCCGGCCCGCACCGCACCGTTCGACAGCAGCGAGGAGGTGATGCCGTGGGTGTGCTCGGTCCCGCCTTGGAAGTACACGCCGCCGCGCACGCTGCCGGTGGTGCGCACCCGGTAGTCGCGGTCGACCTGCACCTGCCCGTCGCCGTCGCGGAGGCATTCCTCCCAGGTGCGCCCGAGGAACCGCCCAGGGTCGCCGGGACGGCAGCCGGTGGCGTAGACGAGCACGTCGGAGTCGAGGACGGTGCGCTCCCCGGTCGGGAGGAATTCGACGGTGACGGCGACGCCGTCGTCGGTGGCGCGCACGTCGACGATGCGGGAGGCGTTGAGCATCCGCAGCCGTTCCTCGCCGCGCACCTTCTCCTGGTAGGCCCGCGCGTAGAGCTGCTCGATGAGTTCGAGGTCGACCACCGAGTAGTTGGTGTTGCGGTGGTAGTCCATGAGCATCTGCTTCACCCCGCTCGGCGCGGTGTAGAAGTGGTCGACCGCGTCAGGGTCGAAGATGCGGTTGGCGAAGGGGCTGTCGTCGGCGGGAGTGTGCCCGTACCGGCTGAACACCGAGCAGACCTCGGCGCCGGTGAACGTGCGGTGCAAGTAGTCGGTGACCTCGGCGGCGCTCTGACCGGCGCCGATGACGGTGAACCGGCGCGGTTCGCTGTCGCGGAGTTCGCCGACGCGGTGCATGAGTTCGAGGTTGTGCCACACGCGGTCGCCGAGCTCGGCGCCGGGCGGCAGGCTCGCTTCGAGCCCGACGGCGACCACGATGTTGCGGGCGCGGCTGGTGGTGACCTGGCCGGAGCCGTGCCGCACGAGCACTTCGAAGACCTCGCCGTCCTGCACGGGCCGCACGTCGATGACTTCGGCGTCGTACTGGACGAGGTGGTCGAGCCTGCCCGCGGCCCACTCCAGGTAGTCGTGGTATTCGACGCGGGTGGGGAACATCGTCTTGTGGTTGATGAAGTCGACGAGCCTGTTCTTGTCCTGCAGGTAGGACAGGAAGGAGAAGTCGCTGGCGGGCTCCCGCATCGTCACGAGGTCCTTGAGGAACGAGACCTGCATGGTGGTGCCCTCGATGAGCATCCCGCGGTGCCAGCCGAACTGCGGTTTGCGTTCCAGGAAGCTCGCGTCGAGCCGTTCGCCCTCACCGCATCGGCGGTTGTGTTCCTCGACGGCTACGGCCAGCGCTAAGTTGGAGGGGCCGAAGCCGATGCCCAGGATGTCCTGGACGTGGCCTTGCACGTGGGTCGGAGCCGCAGACACGGTTGTCCCTTCGCCGGTACCCGGTCGGTGTCGCGCGCGGGCACGGTGGAATCCGCAGACCGCTCGTCAGTCGCGGTCGTGGTTGTATCGATCGTGGTAGTCGGTTTCGGCCATGCCGGCCTTCCAGTAGCCGATGGCGAGCACCGACGCGGGGTCGAACCCGCGGTCCTGCCGCAGGTGGCGGCGAATTCCGCGGACGACCCCGGATTCACCGGAGACCCAGGCCGACACGTCGAGGGTGTCGGGGATGTCGAGGTCGCGGACCGCGTCGGCGAGCAGGGTGGAACGCCCCGCGGGGATCCCGTCGCGGTGCAGCCAGGTCATCCGCACGTTCGGCGGGCATTCGATGTGCTGCTGGTCGCCGCTCCCGCCGACTTCGAGGAAGACCTGTCCGCTGGCGGTGATCGGGAGCTCTTCGATGATGGAGGCGATGGCCGGCATCGCCGTCTCGTCGCCGACCAGCAGGTACCAGTCGGCTTCCCGGCAGGTGCGCCCACCGGGTCCGAGCACGCCGAGGTAGTCGCCGGGTTCTGCGCGGCGCGCCCAGGACGCGGCGACACCGTGTTCCCCGTGCATGACGAAGTCGATGTCCAGCTCGCCGCGCTGCTCGTCGTAGCGGCGCACCGTGTAGGTGCGCATGGTGGGTCGTTCGTGCGGTTCGGGCCAGTCGTAGCGGCCTTCGTCGTTGAGGACGGGGAGCACCGGGCGATGCTGACCGGGTTGCGGAACGAACACCTTCACGTTGGGCCCGCTGTGCTGCTCGCGGAATCCGGTGAGTTCCTCGCCGCCGAGGGTGATGCGCCGCATGGACGGCGAGAGCTCCGTCGTGCGCAGCACTTCCAGCGTGCGGGTCGGCGGACGGCGGTGTGCGCCGCGTCGGGGTCGGTCCGCTGTCGTCATCGGGCCTGGCGTTCCTTCCTCACTGTCTCCAGAACGATCACTGGAATTAAGGCTAGCCTAACCATAGAACGTCGGGATGTCTTCATCCGGTGGGCCAGATCTCGCCACCCGCTCGGGCGGAACCGTCAGCCCCGCCCGGCGGGCACCGCGTCGGCCCCGTCCCCGGCTTCGGCCGCGCGACCAGCGGTGGTGCGCAGTTCCGCCGGGTTCTTGATGCGCAACGCCACCAGGACGCCGAGCAGCGCGAATCCGGCGGAGACGAGCATCGCAAAGTGGTAGACGCCCAGCGACCCGGAAGATCCCGCGCCGCCGATCGCCAGCACCCCCGCCGTCACCGCCACGCCCAGCGCCGAACCGACCTGGCGCTGCACGTTGAACAGTGTGGAGGCACCGCCGGTGGCGGTGGCGCTGATCGTCGCGAACGCGACCACCTGCAACTCGATCGAGGCGGCGCCGACGAAGAAACCGGAGGCGAACTGCACGACGCCCGCCGACAGCGGTCCGGTCACCAGGTTCATCGCTGCGAACGACCCGGCCGCGCCGAGCATCGCCACCGCGATCAGCAGCCGCGGACCCCACTTCGGGTGCGCCCAGGTCACCGCCTGCGAAGCCACCATCAGCCCCACCGCCTTCGGCAGCGTCACCAGGCCCGTCTCCCACGGCGAGGCGCCCATCCCCGTCTGGTACATCAACGTGAACCCGTAGAGGGTGCCGAGGAACCCGGCCACGCACGTCGCCAGGATCAGGCTGGCCCGCCGGAACGAGGCGTCGCCGAACAACCGCACGTCCAGCATCGGCTGCCGCGACCGCAGCTGGCTCACCACCAGCGCCACCAGGCAGCCGAGGCCGACCGCGCCGGCCAGGTAGAAGTGCGGCGAGCCGGGCCCGCGCATCGACACCGCGTCCAGCGCGTACATCAGCAGCCCCAGGCCGGGCGCGGCGAGCGCGAACCCGACCAGGTCGAACCGCTTGTGCACCGATTCGACGTGCTCCCGCAGCCGCAGCGCTCCGTACACCAGCGCCAGCACCCCGAACGGCACGTTCACGAAGAAACCCCACCGCCAGGTGAGCTGCTCCACGAACAGCCCGCCGAGCACCGGCCCCAGCGCGGGGGCGACGGCGGTCGGGATCACCAGCACCCGGGACAGCTTGATCCGCTCCTGCGGCGGGTAGGCGCGGAACAGCATGGTCAGCGCCACCGGGCTCAGCACCCCGCCGCCCGCGCCCTGCACGATGCGGGCGAGGGTCAGCTGGGTGAGGTCCTGCGCCGCCCCGCACAGCGCGGAGGCCAGCACGAACGCGCCGAACGCTGCCAGGAACACCTTCTTCGTGCCGAACCGGTCGCCGAGCCACCCGGACACCGGGATGCACACCGCGAGGCTCACCAGGTAGCCGATGTTGATGGCGCTGGTGGCGCTCGGCGGCACCCCGAACTCGGCGCCGATGGCGGGCAGCGCCACGTTCACGATGGTGGCGTCCATGCCGTTCATGAACATCGCGGCGACGTAGACGACGCAGACCGCGACCTTGGGGTCGTTCACACGCATTGGTTTCCCGATTTACACGCTGTTGCGGGCCGGGCGGATGTCCGTCCAGTGCACCTCGATGTGGTCCAGGCAGGACTTCCGGTCGGCGGGGCCGTGGGCGACGGTCCAGCCGTCGGGCACTCGGATCCGCTCCGGCCACAGCGAGTACTGGTCCTCGTCGTTGATCAGGGCGTAGAACGAGCCGTCGGCGTCGTCGAACGGGTTGCTCATGCTCCGGAACTCCTTCGTTGGTCGGAGGCGGTTCGCTGGTCGGAGGCGGTTCGCCGGTCGGACCCCGCGGCGCCGCGGAGCCGATCTTCGACGATGGCCGCGATCTCGGCGAGCGGGGCGGGGCGGGTCATGTCCTTGTGCTCGCAGGCGATGTCGTGGTTCTCCACGACGCCGTCCACGTACGGCTCCCACATCCGGGGGGTGAGCGAGGCCTTCGCCTGGTTCTCGGTGGCGGTGAAGAACAGCAGGTCGCCGTGGAAGGTGCCGTGGTCGGCCTCGTTCTCCAGCACGGCGCAGTTGGCGAAGTTGTCGATGATCGCCTTGACGGTGTGCTCTTCGAGGTTGGCCAGGGCGCTGCCCTCGGCGGAGAGGATCTCCATCACGTCCTCGCGGCGCAGCGGCCCGTCGCCGAGCCGCGCCATGTCGTAGCCCGCCATGTACAGCAGCGCCTTGAGCGCCTCCTCCTCGGTGGGCAGCACGTCCCACACGTCCTTCGGGTACGAGTCCAGCATGCAGAGGAACCGGACCTGTTCGCCCTGGTCCTGCAGCTGGGTGCTCATCTCGTGGGCGATGACGCCGCCGAAGGACCAGCCGAGGAAGTGGTACGGCCCGTGCGGCTGCACGGTGCGCACGTGCTCCAGGTACTCGGCGGCCATCGCGGCGAGGTCGTCGAGCACCGGTGCCGGTTCGTCGAGCCCCCGGGACTGCAGGCCGTAGAGCGGGCGCTGCGGGTCGATGTGCTTCATCAGCCCGGAGAACGGCCAGGCGAGCCCGGCGGCCGGGTGCACGCAGAACAGCGGTTCCTCCGTCCCGTCGGTGCGCAGCGGCAGCAGGATGCCCAGCGCGTCACCCTTGCCGCCGGTGCGGACCCGCGCGCCGAGGCCGGCGACGGTGGGGGCGGCGAACAGGCTGCCGACGTTGAGCTTCACGCCGAGCGCCTCGTCGATGCGGGCGATCAGCCGGGCCGCGAGCAGCGAGTGCCCGCCCAGGTCGAAGAACCCGTCGTGCACCCCGACCCGCGGTAGTTCGAGGACTTCCGCGAACAGCTCGCACAGCACTTCTTCGGTGGGGTCGCGCGGCACGGCGGAGCCGACGGCGGCGGCCAAGTCGGGTTCGGGCAGCGCGGCGCGGTCCAGCTTGCCGTTCGGCATCAGCGGCAGCGCGTCCACGAACACGATCGCGGCGGGCACCATGTAGTCCGGCAGCGATTCGGCGACGTGCGCGCGCAGTTCCGCCTGCTCCACGTCCTGCTGGGCGACGACGTAGCCGATGAGCCGCTTGTCACCGGGCCGGTCCTCGCGGACCACGGTGGCGACCTGGCCGACCGCGGGGTGGCGGGCCAGCGCGGCTTCGACCTCGCCGGGTTCGATGCGGAAGCCGCGGATCTTGACCTGGTCGTCGGCGCGCCCGGCGAAGTCCAGCGCTCCGTCGGAACGCCACCGCACCAGGTCGCCGGTGCGGTACATGCGGGAGCCGGGGGCGCCGTACGGGTCGGCGACGAAGCGTTCCGCGGTGAGCCCGGGCCGCTTCAGGTAGCCGTGCGCGAGCCCGGTGCCGGAGACGTACAGCTCGCCGACGACGCCCGGCGGTACCGGGCGCAGCGCCGCGTCGAGCACGTACAGCCGGGTGCCGGGGTCGGGGACGCCGATGGGCACCGAGGTGCCGGTGTCCGGTTCGCAGTCCCACAGCGTGGAGTTCACGGTCGCTTCGGTCGGCCCGTAGCAGTTCAGCATCCGGCGGTCCCGGGCCCAGCGCTGCACCAGGTCGGCGGGCACCTTCTCCGCGCCGCACAGCAGGGTCGCGTTCGGCGGCAGGTCCACCTCGGGCGGGAACATGCCCATCACGGACGGGCCGATGGCCAGGTGCGTCACCCCGTGCTCGGCGGCGTAGTCGGCCAGCGGCGCGCCCGGCACCCGCCGGTCGGCGGGCACCACGACGAGGGTGCCGCCGGAGAGCAGGCCCATGCAGATCTCCCAGAACGCCACGTCGAAGCTCGGCGAGGCGAACTGCAGCACCCTGCTCTCGGCGGTGACGCCGACCCGCTGCGCCTGGGTGGCGACGAGCCCGACGACCCCGGTGTGCGGGACGACGACGCCCTTGGGCCTGCCGGTGGAACCGGAGGTGTAGATCACGTACGCGGGATCATCCGCAGTGGACTTGCGAGGCGGGGTACCGGTGGGCCGGGCGGTGAGCGCCGTGCGCACCTCCGCGTCGTCCAGCAGCACCGCGGGCGCCCCCTCGGGGACGCGATCCGAACGCGCCAGCACCAGGCCCGGCTCCGCGTCGTCGATCATGTGCTGCAACCGGTCCGCCGGGTAGTCCGGGTCCAGCGCCAGGTAAGCGGCTCCGGAGGCCAGCACCGCCAGCAGCCCGATGATCAGTTCCGGGGAGCGCGGCAGCATCACGCCGACGATCCGGCCGGGGGCGGCACCGCGCTCGATCAGCAGGTGCGCCAGCGCGTTCACCCGCTCGCCCAGTTCGGCGTAGCTGAGCTCCACGTCCTCGAAGACCAGCGCCGGCTCGTCCGGGTGCGCCGCGATCCGCGCGTCGAGCAGGTCGGGGAAGGTCGCGGGCCGCACGTCCTGCTCCGGCACCGCGTCGCCCCAGCGGAAGATCCGCCGCCGCTCCTCGGCGTCCAGCAGGTCCAGGTCGCCGATCGGGGTGTCCGGGGCGGCCGCGGCGGCGGTCAGCAACCGCACGAAGCGGGCGGTGAGCGCTTCCACGCTGCGCTGCTCGAACAGGTCGGCGCTGAACTGGGCGACGCCGTCGACCCCGTCGCCGGTCTCGCGCATGCTCAGCGCCAGGTCGAACTTCGCCGCCCCGGCGTCCACCGTGTCCACAGTGGATTTGAGGCCGGGGAGTTCGGCGTGCACCGCCTCCGCCTCGCCCCAGTAGGCCAGCATCACCTGGAAGAGCGGGTGCCGGGCCAGCGAACGCGACGGGTTGAGCACCTCGGCGAGCCGCTCGAACGGCAGTTCCGCGTGGTCGTAGGCGGCCAGGTCGGCCTGGCGCACCCGGTCCAGCAGTTCCGCGAACGTCGGCTCCCCCGAGGTGTCGGTGCGCAGCACGAGGCTGTTCACGAAGAACCCGACGAGCTCGTCGAGCCGGTCGTCGCAGCGACCCGCCACCGGGGTACCGATGGGGATGTCGGTGCCCGCGCCGAGCCTGGTCAGCAGCGCGGCCAACCCGGCCTGCACCACCATGAACGGGCTCGCCCGGTGCGCCGCGGCCAGCGCCCGCAGGTCCCGGTGCAGCGCGGCGTCGAGGGAGAACCGCACGGTGCCGCCGCGGTGGCTGGGTGCCGCGGGCCGCTGGTGGTCGGCGGGCAGCGCCAGCTCGTCGGGCAGCCCGGCCAGCTCCGCCCGCCAGAACGCGAGTTCGCGGGCGGCGAGGCTGTGCTCGTCCTGCTCGTCCCCGAGCAGTTCCCGCTGCCACAGCGCGTAATCCGCGTACTGCACCGGCAGCGGCGGCCACTCCGGTGCCGCACCGCGCAGCCGGGCGGCGTAGGCGGTCGCCAGGTCGCGCAGCAACGGCGCCATCGACCACTCGTCGGTGGCGATGTGGTGCAGCAGCACCAGCAGCACGTGCTCCCGCTCGCCGGTGCGGAACAGCTCGGCGCGCAGCGGCGGCTCCTGCGCCAGGTCGAAGCCGTGCCGGGCCGCGGTTTCCAGCGCCTCGTCCAGTTCGGCGGCGGCGACCTCGTGCACCGGCAGCTCCGGTGCGGCGGCGGGCAGCACCCGCTGCCGCGGCTCGCCCTGCCGGTCCGGGAACGTGGTGCGCAGGCTCTCGTGCCTGCCGACGACGTCACCGAGCGCGGCGCGCAACGCCGCCACGTCCAGCTCGCCGGACAGCCGCACCCCGATCGGCAGGTTGTAGGTGGCGCTCGGCCCCTCCAGCCGGTGCAGGAACCACAGCCGCTGCTGGGCGAACGACAGCGGCACCTCGTCCGGGCGCGGCACCGGTCGCAGCTCCGGGCGGGCCCGCAGCGCCGGTCCCAGCCGCCGCACCAGCCCCGCCACCGTCGGGTGGTCGAACAGGGTGCGGATGGAGACCTCCACCCCGAGCTCGCCGCGCACCCGCGCCAGCAGCCGCGTCGCCAGCAGCGAATGCCCGCCGAGGTCGAAGAACCCGTCGTCGATGCCGACCTCCGGCACCCCGAGCACCTCGCCGAACAACCGGCACAGCGCCGATTCGACCTGGTCCCGCGGGGCGCGGCCGGTGGCCTGCGCCGCGAAGTCCGGCGCGGGCAGCGCGCGGACGTCCAGCTTCCCGTTCGCCGTCAACGGCAACGCGTCCAGCAGCACCACCGCGGACGGCACCATGTAGTCCGGCAGCTCCGCGGCCAGGTGCGCGCGCAGCTCCGCCGGGTCGGCGGTCGACACCGCGTAGCCGACCAGCCGGTGGTCGCCCGGCTGGTCCTCGCGCGCCACCACCGTCGCCTGCGAGACCTGCGGGTGGGCGGCGAGGCGCGCCTCGATCTCGCCGAGCTCGATGCGGAACCCGCGGATCTTCACCTGGTGGTCGGCGCGGCCCACGAACTCCAGCAGGCCGCCGTCGCGCCACCGGGCCAGGTCGCCCGAGCGGTACATCCGGGTGCCGCCCGCGCCGAACGGGTCGGCGACGAACCGGGACGCGGTCAGCCCGCGCCGTCCCAGGTAGCCGCGCGCCAGGCCCGCCCCGGCGATGTAGAGCTCGCCGACCACGCCCGGCGGCACCGGCTGCAGGTTCTCGTCCAACAGGTACACCCGCAGGTCCGGGATGCCGCGGCCGATGAGGCTGCCGTCGCGGCGCGCCACCAGCTCGGGGTCCAGCTCCACGTACGAGACGTGCACCGTCGTCTCGGTGATCCCGTACATGTTGATCAACTTGGGTGCGTCGGGGTGCCGCGCGTACCAGTCGTCGAGGCGGGACAGGTCCAGCGCCTCACCGCCGAACACGACGCGGCGCAACGCCAGCTCCCGGCTCGGCTCTGGCGCGTTCCGGTCCGCCTCGACGAGCTGGTAGAACGCCGACGGCGTCTGGTTCAGCACCGTCACCCGCTCCCGCACCAGCAGGTCCAGGAAGTCCTCCGGGGAACGGCTCACCTCGTGCGGCACCACCACCAGCCTGCCGCCGTGCAGCAGCGCGCCCCACAGCTCCCACACCGAGAAGTCGAAGGCGTACGAGTGGAACAGCGTCCACACGTCCTCGGTGCCGAACCCGAACCACGGCTCCGTCGCGGTGAACAGGCGCACCACGTTGTGATGCGGGATGACCACGCCCTTCGGCTGCCCCGTCGAACCGGACGTGTAGATGACGTACGCGGCGTGGTCCGGGGTCAGCGGGCCGCGCTCGCCGCCGAGCGGATCCCGCTGCGAGTGCTCGGCGATCTGCGCGGCGCTCGCCGGGTCGTCCAGCAGCAGCCGCGGGATGTCGGCGGGCAGGTTCTCGTGGTGCGCGGTGTCGCTGATCAGCATCGCCGGCTCGGAATCCGCCACGATGTAGGCGATGCGGCTCGCCGGGTTCCCCGGGTCCAGCGGCAGGTAGGCGGCACCGGCCTTGAGCACCGCCAGCACCGACACCACCAGCTCCGCCGAGCGCGGCAGCGCCAGCGCCACCAGCTGCTCCGGGCCGACCCCGTGGTCGATCAGGCAGTGCGCCAAGCGGTTCGCCCGCGCGTCCAGGTCCGTGTACGTCAGCTGCTCGTCGCCCCAGGTCAGCGCCACCGCTTCCGGGGTGCGGCGGACCTGGTCCTCGAACAGTTCCGGCAGCGTCTTCGCCGACAGGTCGGGGCCGACCGGGCCGCCGTTCCACTCCTCCAGCACCAACCGCCGCTCGTCGGCGGACAGCAGGTCCAGCTCGCCGACCGCGCCGTCCCCCGCGGCGAACCGGTCCAGGAAGCGCAGGAACCGCTCGCGGTGCGCGTCGACCTCGTCGCCGGTGTACAGGTCGGGATTCGCGTCGAACTCGAAGCGCATCCCGGTGCCCGCCGTGTACACCGACACCGTCAGGTCCTCCACCGGGCCCGCGGCCAGGTTGTGCACCGTCGAGGTGTGCTCGCCGAAGCACAGGTCGTAGTCGAACGCCTTCACGTTGATCATCGGGCCGAACAGCGGGCGATCGGTGCCCAGCAGCCGCAGGTCCCGGCGCAGGTCCTCGCCCCGGTACTGCTGGTGCTTGCGCACCTGCCGCACGGCCTTCGCGACCTGCGCGATCAGCTCGTCCCGGGTCGTCTCCGGGGTGACGGCCAGCCGCAGCGGCAGCACGTTCACGACCATGCCCGGCACCCGCGACGCCGCCGAACCGAGCCGCCCCATCACCGGCAGGCCCAGCACCACCTCGCGCCGGCCCGTCACCCGGTGCAGGTAGGCGGCGAACGCGGCGATGAACGCGTCCGGCCAAATCGTGCGGCTCTGCTGCGCGGCACCCGCCAACGCGTCCGCCGCACCCGAACCCACGTCGGCGACGCGGCGCACGAAGGTGCGCGCGGTGCGGCCCGACCGGCCCGCCAGCGTCGTCGCCTCCGGCTCGTCGGCGAACGACTCGCGCCAGAACCGCCGGTCCCGCTCGAACTTGTCCGACCCGCGGTAGTCCTGTTCCGCGTCGAGCAGCGCCGACAGCGGCTCGAACGGCGAATCCGCCGGCTTCTCGCCCGCGACCAGCGCCGAATAGGCCTCCGCGACCCGGCGCAGCACGATCGAGAAGCCGTAGCCGTCGATCGCCACGTGGTGGATCCGCTGGTACCAGAGCCAGTGGTCGTCGGCGAGCTTCACCAGCGCCGCGGTGAACAACCTGCCCCGCTGCCCGCCGACCGTCAGGTCGACCGGTTCCGCCAGGTCCGCGCGCATCCACCTCAGCGCCGCGGCCAGCGGATCCGCGTCGCCGCTGACGTCCACGACCGGCAGGTCCAGGTGCCACGGCGGGTCGATCACCTGGCGCGGGCCGTCCGCCGCCTCCACCACCCGGATGCGCAGCGACTCCGCCTCGGCGAGCACCACGTTGAGCGCGTCCTCGAACAGCTCCGGCTCCACCGGGCCGTGGATCTCGACGTACTCGCTCGTGTTGTAGATCGGGTTCGCGCGGTCGAGGGCCTGCGCGAACCAGATCCCCGCCTGCGCGGCGGACAGCGGCAGCGACACGTCCAGAGGCTCCGGCATCGTTCTCCCCCACGGGACACGGACAAAGTAAGGCTAACCTTATTTCACCGTCCGCCGAGTGACCAGAACCCCTGCTGCGTGCGCTACCTCTCAGCGGGGAGGCGTCCACCCGGCGGTAACCACCCGAGCCCGTGGGGTGGGGGGGCCCGGGGGGCCGGCAAGTTGGTGGGACGGGCGCCCCCCGCCGGCGGCGCCCCCCCCCCCCGGGGCCCGGGGGCGC
>NZ_JAIUJZ010000158.1:0-6396 GCF_020176775.1 Saccharopolyspora sp. 6M | reverse complement strand
GTCTGGTTGGTCGAGCGGTCCGTTGACTCGGGCTGCGCACCCGCGGCGGAGGACCTGGATCCGCCCGCCCCGGGAACGAGTGAACGGACCGTTCGCCCAATCCCGTTGGACGAACGGTCCGTTCACCGTCGAAGTCCTCCCACCCACCGCGCCGGATCATCGTCCGCGAGCACCGGGGTGAACGGACCGTTCGTCCCGTCCGGTTGGTCGAAGGGTCCGTTCACTCCCCGCGCTCTAGCGCCGGTTGCGAGTGAACGGACCGTTCGTCCCGTAGAGCTGGACGAACGGTCCGTTCACCTGCGCGGGAGAGCTGTCAGCGGTCGTGCACCATCAACGCCGAGTTCTTGCCGGGCAGCCCGACCTCGCGGGCCCGGACGAAACCCGCCTTCCCGAAAGCCGCCACCGACGCTCCGTTGTGGACGTTCGGCTCGGCGACGACCCGCGCGCATTCCGGATCCGCCGCCAGCAGGCCGTGGGCCACCGCCTCCAGCAGCGACGAGCCGAAACCGCGCCCGATGGCGTCCTTCTCCCCGATCGCGATGTGCACGCCGAGATCACGCGGGTGCAGCGGGTAGCAGGTGGCGAGCTTGTCGCGGACCACCCGGTACAGCTCGACGTAGGCGACGTCCCGCCCGTCGCGCCGCACGATGCACGGCACCGAGTGCTGCCCGCCGAGCTGTGCGCCGAGCTCGTTCCGCCAGCGCTGCAACGACCACGCCTGGTTCCAGTTGACCGCCACGTGGTCTTCATTCATCCACCGGTGCACCAGCTCCGGGTCCTCCGAGTTCAGCGCGACCGGCCGCAACGACCAGCCGTCGCCAAGTTCCGGGACCGGCACCCCGGGCACGCCGTCCGCGGCGGTGGCGCGCATCGGGTTCGGCACCTCGTAGCGCACGGGCGAGACCGCCACCTTGCCCTCGGCCAGGTAGCGCAGTCCGGAACCGTTGAGCACCGCCAGGTCGGTCAGGGTGGCGCTGTCGAGCCAATGCCGGATGACCCGTTCGGTGTCGGGGTAGGTGTCGGCGAGCGCGCCCAGCTCCTCGGCCAGCGCGACCAGCAGTTCCTGCTCGTCGGCGACTCCGCGCAGTCCGAACCGGCCGATGGCGGCCAACGAGCGGCGGGTCAGCAGCCGGGCGGTCACCTCGGCCAGGTCGGCGCGCTCGTCGAGGTTGCGCAGCGCCGGCGTCACCGTGCTCTCCACGTGCGAGGCGAGCCAGCGCCGCGCCTCGTCCTGCGACGACACGCCCTGCCCGAGCACGTCGACCTCGTCGTTGCCCGTCAGCGGATCCACCGCGCCGGTGCGGACCGCGTCCAGCAGCCAGTCCAGCAGCGTGCCCGAACCCTCGGCGTTGATCGGGGCGTCCGCGGTGGCCCGGCCGCGTGCGTCCGCCGAGCACGCCGCGGCCAGCAGCGCGGAGTCGGCGAGGTCACCGGAGTCCGCCACCCGGATCGGTCCGAACCCGTGCGCGCCGGTCGGTGAGCGGTAGGTGACCTCGGTGGTGAACCGCAGCGGCCCGATCGTCACCTTCAGCGGACCCGCTTCGATCGGGGTGTGCGTTTCCGCGAGCCACCTCCGCAACAACAGCGCCGCCCGCGGGTCCACCTGCACGTTCTCGGCCACACCTGTCACACGCCACCTCTTCACGCTGCGTTGGGAACGCCGACCCTAACTCAGCCGACCGGGTAACGGACCTGCCTTCTCCGGTGCCCCCGGTCACCACCTTCGCGGAGTGAACGGACCGTTCGACCAACTAGATGGGACGAACGGTCCGTTCACCCGAAACCTCGCACGGCCGACCGGGTGAGGCAGCTCCAGTGCCCGTCCCTCCGATCCGGGTCCCGGGTGAACGGACCGTTCGTCCAAGCGGATCGGGCGAACGGTCCGTTCACCCCTGGCGGCCGGCGGCAGCGGGGAGCTCCGAGCAGCATCGGCCGGAGTGAACGGACCGCTTGACCAACTAGATGGGACTAACGGTCCGTTCACTCCAGGACCGGCGGGGCGGGCGCGGCACTCGGCGGCGCACCGGCGCACCACGACAGCACCGGAGTGGGGGGGGCGGGGGGGCCACGAGGTAGGGGGGGCGGGGGCGTGGGACCGGGCCGGGGGGGGGGGGGGGGGGGGGGGGGGGGGCCCCGGGGGCCCCCCCCCCCGCGCCCCCCGCGGCGCGCCCCCCGCTCCGTGCTCACCCCACTCTGCCCGCCCGGCCGCCCCCCCCCCCCCCCCCACGGGGGTCAGAGGACTCGGTCCAGGAACTCCCGCGTCCGCGCCTCCCGCGGCGCGAGCAGCACTTCCGCGGGCGGGCCCGATTCGACGACCAGGCCGTCGTCCAGGAACACCACGGAGTCCGCGACCTCCCGGGCGAAACCGATCTCGTGGGTGACGACGACCATGGTGAGCCCGCCGCGGGCGAGGTCCTTCATCACGGCGAGCACTTCACCGACCAGCTGCGGGTCGAGCGCGCTGGTGGGTTCGTCGAACAGCAGCACCTTCGGTTCCACGGCGACGGCCCGCGCGATCGCCACCCGTTGCTGCTGTCCGCCGGAGAGCCGCCGCGGGTAGGAGTCGGCGTGCTCGGCGAGCCCGACGTCGCGCAACGCGGCCAGCGCCCGCACCGATGCGTCCTTCGTGGACAGTCGCCGCACGCCGACGAGCGCCTCGGCCACGTTGCCGAGCGCGGTCATGTGCGGGAACAGGTGGAACCCCTGGAACACCATGCCGATCTCGGCGCGCTGCCGGGCGATGATCCGGTCCGGCAGTTCGTGCAGCTTGCCGCCCGCTTCCCGGTACCCGACGAGCGATCCGCCCACCTGCACCCGGCCGGCGTCGACCTTCTCCAGGTGGTTGATGCACCGCAGCAGCGTGCTCTTGCCGGATCCGGACGGCCCGATGACGCAGGTGACGGACCCTTCGGTGACGGTGAGGTCGACGCCGCGCAGCACCGGCACCGGCCCGAAGCTCTTCCGCACGCCGCGGACGTCGATCATCGCGGTCATCGCCCGCCTCCCAGGACTCGCCGCCACGACACCGGTTCCGCTTCGCTCCGGGTCCCGCGGGCGTAGTGCCGTTCGACGCGGTGCTGGGCGATGGTCAGCAGCGAGGTGACGATCAGGTACCAGGCGGTCGCGACCAGCAGCAGCGGAATCACCTGGTAGTTGCGGTTGTAGATCAGCTGCACCGAGTGCAGCAGGTCGTGCACGGCGATGACGCTGACGATCGAGGTGCCCTTCAACGTGCCGATGAGCATGTTCGCGGCGGGCGGGACGATGGCGCGCATCGCTTGCGGCAGCACGACGCGCCGCAGGATCCGGCCGCGCGTCATCCCCAGCGCCTGCGCCGATTCGGACTGCCCGGGGTCGACGGAGAGGATGCCACCGCGCACCACTTCCCCCGCGTAGGCCGCTTCGTGCAGCACGAGCCCGATCACCGCGGTCGTGACGCCGCCGAGCAGGTCCACCGTACTGGTGGAGAACTCCCCCACACCGATCACCGGGTACAGCGCGCCGATGTTGAACCAGAACAGCAGCTGCACCAGCACCGGAACCGACCGGAAGAACCAGGTGTAGCCCCAGCTCACGGCGGCGAGCACCGGGTTCCCGGACAGCCGCAGCACCGCCAGCACGGTGCCGAGCGCGAACCCGAGCACCATCGTCACCGCGGTGAGCCACACCGTCAGCCACAACCCGTGCAGCACGGCGGGCGTGGCGAAGTAGGCGCCGACGACGTTCCACTGGAAGTTCGGGTTCGTCGCCACCGAGAACACCGCGCCGGCCAGCAGCGCCAGCACGAGCACCGCGGCCGCCCAGCGGAACGGGCGGCGCAGCGGCACCACTTCGGGGACGTCCGCGACGGGCGTCGGGACGACTCGCAGTTCGGACATGATCTCCCGCCTGTGCAAGGGAATCGGGAGTTCGAACATCCATCCCGCGCCGAGTCCGGTCAAGACCGCGACCTCCCCGTCCCACCCTGTGGCCACCGTTGACACCTCCGATCGAACCCGGTGAAGCTCGTCGCGTGCCCGCCCGTACGTGCTTGGTCGCGCGAACCCACATCGACCTCGGCCTGGTGTGGTCGGCGTCCTGTCGACGCCACCGCTGAACCCAGGCCCGCCGCGCCCCGCCCTCGGTTTCCGGGGCGCTCCACCGATTCCCGCCGCCCGGTGCGGCGCGGAAGGGGACCACCATGCGCATCGGACACCGCGTGGCGACCGCGTTCGCCCTGCTGTTGAGCGGAGTTCTGCTCACCGCCTGCGGGCCCGCACCCGATCCGGACGCGGTCGCGCCGGGCCTGGACGCGCAGGCCGACGTCGTCTCCGGCGTCCGGCGCAGCGAGGCGGCGGCCGCGCTGCTGCCCGCGCGGATCCGCGACGGCGGGGTGCTGCGCATCGGCCGTTCCGTCGGCGGAGCACCGCCGACCGCGTTCTACCTGGCGGACGGCAGCACGGCGGTCGGCCTCGACGTCGACCTCACCGAGGCGGTGGCCCGCAAGCTCGGCCTGCGGGTGGCGGCGCAGGACGCCGCGTTCGAGACGATCCTGCCCGCGCTGGGCAGCGGCAAGTACGACGCAGGCACCGGGAACTTCGGCGTCACCGAGGAGCGCAAGCGCACCATCGACTTCGCCACCTACATCCGCGACGGGCAGGGCTTCGCGGTCCGCTCCGGGGACGACCGCGCCCCGATCGCGGAGGTGACCGCGCTGTGCGGGCAGACCGTCGGCACCGCGAAGGGCACCACCTTCGAGGCGACCCTGTCCGCGCAGGCCCACCGCTGCACCGACCTCGGCCGCCCCGCCTACCGGGTGCAGGTGTTCTCCGAGAGCAGCGCCCTCTACTCGGCGCTCACCCAGGGCAAGGTCGACGTCATCATGAGCACCATCAACGGTCTGCGCTACGCGGCGACGCAGCAGCCCGCGCTGCGGCTGGCCAACGAGTTCCGCAGGCTCGACGTCGGCTTCGCGCTGGCGAAGGACTCCCCGTTGGCCCCGGCGCTGCAGACCGCGGTGAACGAGCTGATCCGCGACGGCGGCTACGCCCGCATCCTCGACAAGTGGGGCGTGGCCGCGTCGGCCATCCCCGAATCGCAGGTCAGTCCGCCCGAGATCCACTGAGCGGCGGCACTACTCGATCAGGTGGCGATCGTGCCGCTCCACCGCGCGCGGTGTCCGGATCAGACCTACTCTCCTCGGCGAGTCGACCCTCGCCTGTGGAGAGGAGTGTCCAACGTGGAGGACTCCGCACAAGCCGTCGTCCCGCTCCGTCCCGGATTCGACATCCAGGTACGAGGTTTCCACCGCCGCCAGGTCACCGAGCACATCGAGCTGCTCGAAGATCAGCTGCGCATGGTCAGCATCGATCGCAACGAGGCGGTGGCGTTGAACACGGACCTCCGCCGCCTCTGCGACGACGCGCGGCGCGACCTCGCCGAAGCCGAACTCCGCCTCAAGCGCATCGAAGCCTCCGACACCGGGCTTCCGCACGCGTCGCAGCGCGTGCAGAACATGCTGTCGCTGGCCGAAGAAGAAGTGCAGACGTTGCGCGAACAGGCGCAGCGGCAGGCGGAGACCATCCGGGGCAGCGCGGAATACGAGGCGCAGCAACTGCTCGACGAGGCCGGCCGGGCCGCGGAGGCGATGCGGGCCGAATGCGCCCGCCTCGTCGACGAGCTCGACGTCCGGCAGCGCGAGATCCGCCGGGAGCACGAACAGAGCCTCGCCGACATCCGGGAACGGGAGCGCACCATGCGCCACGCCATCCGGGACGAGTACAAGTCGATCGTCACGGCCGCGCAGGAGGAGGCCGACGCGCTGCTCTCCCGCACCCGCTGGGAGTGCGGCAGGCGCGACGCCGAGACCGAGCAGCTGCGGCTCGACGTCCTGCAGGACCTGCACACCAAGCAGGCCCGGATGGAGGAGCTGCGCACCGCCGTCATGTCCTCGTTGGACAGCGTCGGCAGGCTCGTCGGCGCCTCCAGCAACGAGATCGCCGCGCAGGAGATCGACAACGTCATCGATGCCGAACTCGTCGGCGAACCGGCGCACCACGTGTGGTTGCCGGAGCCGCGCGGGGACACCCAGAGCTACCTGATCCCGCTGGAGTCCCCCTTCAACGGCGGTGCCGCGGAGCCCGCCGAGACCGCCGAAGCCGAACCGACCGAAGCCGTCCAGCGGAACTGATTCGGAGCGAGCACGTGGAGCTAGTCGTCTTGTCCTTCGCCGGAGGCGCCGTGGTGGCCGCACTGGTCTTCTGGCCGCTGCTGCGCCGGGTCCGCAAGCACGCGGACGGGCCGCCCACCGGCAGGCACGCGTTGCGCACCCACCGCAGCACCGCCCCGCCGGCGGGCCCGCGCCCCGGCGCCCCCCCCCCCCCCGGGGGCCCCGGGGGGGGGGGGGGGGGGGGGGGG
>NZ_JAIUJZ010000157.1:11861-27025 GCF_020176775.1 Saccharopolyspora sp. 6M | reverse complement strand
CCCCACCCCCCCCCCCCGGGCGGGGCGGGGGGGGGGGGGGGGGGGCCGGGGCCCCCCCCCCCCCCCCCCCGGGGGGGGGGGCGGGGGGGGGGGGGCGGGGGGGGGGGGGGCCCCCCGGGGGCCCCCCCCCGCCCCGAGCACGCCGAGGAGGCACGGCATGAGCGAGCCCGACCCGTTGACCGACCCGTCCCGCGACCCGAACCCGGGGGTCCCCGACCACGCCGCCCCCGAGGGCGCCGGCGTGGACCCGCTGATCGACCTGTCCCGCGACCCGAACCCCGGCGTGGCGGACCACGCGAAGCCGGACGAGGACTGACCTCGGGTCGTCACCGCGCCCGGGTGGCGGAACCGCGGACTGGGTTCCGCCGCCCGCCGCGGGGCGGGCCTCACGGGCTGTAGCGCAGCACCGGGTCGTCCGGTGGGCGGCGCCGGCCCTTCCCGTCGCGGCCGGGATGGCCCTTGAGCCGCCAGCCGATGCCGCGGGCCATCTCGCGCTCGGCGTCCCGAGCGGCGATGTCGCGGCGCTTGTCCCAGTTCTTCTTGCCGCGCGCCAGCGCCAGCTCCACCTTCACCCAGCCGTCGCTGAAGTACATCGACAGCGGGACCAGCGCGTGCCCGGCCTCCTTGGACTTGCCGGTGAGGGTGCGGATCTCCTTGGCGTGCAACAACATCTTGCGGGTGCGCCGCGGGGTGTGGTTGGTCCAGCTGCCGTGCCAGTACTCGGCGATGTGCAGGTTGCGCAGCCACACCTCCCCGTCGTCGACGGTGGCGAACGCCTCGGCGAGGGAGGCGCGCCCGAGCCGCAGGCTCTTCACCTCGGTGCCGACCAGGACGAGCCCGGCCTCGTAGGTGTCGAGGATCGTGAAGTGGTGCCGCGCCCGGCGATTCCTCGCGATCACCGAGCGGTCGCCGTGCTGGACCATGCCCCCGACTCTACGACCTCCGCCGGACGTCCCGCACCGAGCCGCCGCGATCATCCGTGCGGGTGATTCCGGTGCCGGGGCGGCGGAGATCGGCGGCGGAGCTGCTGAACTGTCCGGTGATCGAGTTCCGATTCCCGGAGGTCCCCGGTGCGACTGCCCCGCTGCCGCGACGTCGTCCTGCTCCTGCTGGTACCGGCGCTGCTCGCGCTCGGCGTCCCGCCCGCCGCCGCCGCGCCGCAGCGGAACGGATCGGAGTGCGCGCGCACCCTGGACTGCACGGCGCTGGAGCTGGACCGGCTGCCGCTGTCCGAACGGCTGGTGTTCGTCCGCGCCGTGCAGGACGAGATCGCCGCCGAGTACGTGCCTGGCTTCCGGCACTGGCGCAACATCGAGGGGATCATCCGGTTCTTCGCGGAGAACGGCTTCGGCGCCCCCGGCAGCTGGGTGTCCTACGTGGACGCGGGCATCCTGGAGGGGGTGGAGCGCGGAGCCGCCATCGCGCTGGGCCGTTCGGCGGACGACTTCGGCAATCCCGGGGCACCGCTGTGGGCCGACTACCTGCACCGCCTGCACCGCGGAGAGCTGGCGCAGCGGTGGGTGCACGACCCGGCGTGGAGCGCGGCCGAGCAGGCCTCCACCGAGCACGGGGTGCGGATCGCGCAGCGCCACGGCGCGGTCGCCAGCCGCGTGGACCAGCGGATCTTCGAGTTCTCCGAGCTCTACCGGTGGATGCTGCGCAACCCGCCCGCCGCGCTGCTCGCGTTGAACGAGGCGCTGGCCGGGAGCACGGGGATCCCGCTGGCCCCGGCCGACTTCCTGCGCTGGTTCACCGACGTCACCATCCCGGAACCGGCCTACCGCGGGGCGCACGTGGCCCGCGACGTGGCGCTGCCCGATCCGGTGGCCGCCCCGGTGAGCGCCCTGCGGCTGCTGCTCGCCTACGCGCCCGAACTCCTCGGCCCGGAGGCGGCGGCGCGCTAGGTCAGCGCACGGCGGCGACGACCTGAGCGCCACCGAGGCGCGGGTGGTCGACCACCTGCTCGTCGATCAGCCGTCCGCCGTCGCGGCGAGGGCGGTGGCGAGGTCGGCGATGAGGTCGGTGGCGGATTCGAGGCCGACGGAGAGCCGGACGAGGCCGGGGGTGACTCCGGCGGCGCGCTGCTGGTCCTCGTCGAGCTGGGCGTGCGTGGTGGACGCCGGGTGGATCACCAGGCTGCGCACGTCACCGATGTTCGCCAGGTGGCTGAACAGCCGCAGCGCGTCCACGAACCGCTTCCCCGCGGCCAGGCCACCGGCGAGTTCGAAGGCGAGCACGGCCCCGGCCCCGTCGGCGAGGTAGTGCTTCGCGGCGGCGTGCCACGGGCTCGACGGCAGCCCGGCGTAGTGCACCCGCGTCACCTCGGGCTGGTCGTCGAGCCAGCCGGCGATCGCGCGGGCGTTCGCGACGTGCCGTTCCATCCGCAGCGACAGCGTCTCCAGGCCGTGCAGCAGCAGGAACCCGTTGAACGGCGACACCGCGGGCCCGAGGTCGCGGACCAGCCGGGTGCGCACCCGCATCAGGTAGCCCAGCTCGCCGAACTCGGTGCCGAACACCAGGCCGTGGTAGCTCGGGTCGGGCGCGGTGAGCTGCGGCCAGCGCTCCGGGTCCGCGAAGTGGTCGAACCGGCCGGAGTCGACGATGATCCCGCCGACGCCGGTGCCGTGGCCGGAGAGGAACTTCGTGGTGGAGTGCACCACCACGTCCGCCCCGTGGTCGAGCGGGCGGCACAGGTACGGCGTCGCCACCGTGTTGTCCACGACCAGCGGTGCCCCGGCGGTGTGCGCGACGGAGGCGACGCCTTCGACGTCGAGCACGGCGCCGCTCGGGTTCGCGATCGTCTCCCCGTACAGCGCCCTGGTCCCGGGGCGCACCGCCTCCCGCCACTGGCCGAGGTCGTCCGGGTCGTCGACGAAGTCGACGGTGATGCCCAGGTCCGCGAAGGTGTGCGCGAACAGGTTGTGCGTCCCGCCGTAGAGCGCCGAGGACGCGACCACGTGATCACCGGCGCGCGCGATCGCGAGCAGCGCCAGCGCGGAGGCCGCCTGCCCGCTGGCGACCGCGACCGCGCCGATGCCGTTCTCCAGGTCGGCGATGCGCTGCTCCACGACGGAGTTCGTCGGGTTCGACAGCCTGCTGTAGGCGTGCGTGTCCAGGTCCTGCAGCGCGAACGCGGCGGCGGCGTGCTCGGCGTCGTCGAAGACGAACGACGTGGTCTGGTAGATCGGGGTGGCCCGCGCCCCGGTCGTCGGGTCCGGCCGAGCCCCGGCGTGCACCTGGCGGGTGTCGAACGCCCAGCGCGGTCCGGCTTCCAGCGGTCCGGTCATGATCGCGCCTCCAGCACGTCGGACCACCAGCGCCGCGCCACCTCGGGGTGCGAGCGCAGCCAGCCCAGCAGCGCCTTCTCCCCGTACGCGGCCAGCAGCGGGTTGTCCGGGTCGGCGCTGATCCCGCGGGCTTCCGCGGCGAGTTCGGCGGGCAGTTCGAGGGGTTCCACCACGGCGTCCAGCCGCGGCGCGAGGAAGAACGGCACCGAGTACCGGTCCACACCGGGTTCGGGGCTGCGCACCCGGTGCCGGGTGGCGGTGAGGTAGCCGCCGGTGGCGAGCTCCAGCAGTTCCCCGATGTTGACCACGAAGGTCCCGGGCACCGGGTCGGCGTCGATCCAGCCACCCGACTCGTCCTGCACCTGCAGTCCGGCGACCGAGTCCTGGTGCAGCAGCGCCAGGTAGCCGTAGTCCTTGTGCGCGCCGACACCTTGGCCGCGGTCGGCCGCGCCCGGGTAGTGCACCAGCTTGAGGTGGGTGCTGGCGTCCGCGTCGAACCAGGTGTCGAAGTGGTCCTCGGGCTGCCCGAGGGCGGCGGAGAGCGCGCGCAGCACTTCGCGGCCGACGCGCAGCACCTCGGCCTGCCAGGCGAGGACGACCTCCCGCAGTTCCGGCAGCGCGGCCGGCCACTGGTTCGGCCCGATCAGCCGCTGCCACGGCGGATCACCCGGCCCGGTCGGCACCGGCTCGCGCTCCGGGCCGATGTCGAGCTGTTCGCGCCGGTCCGGGGTGCCGCCGGTGAGCTCGTGACCGGTGGCGGTGTAGCCGCGGAACTGCGGGGAGCGCACGTTCTCGATCTCCCGGCGCTGTGCGACGGGCAGCGCGAAGAACCGGCGGGTGACCTCGAAGATCCCGGTCATGAGCTCCTCGGGCACGCCGTGCCCGGTGAGGTGGAAGAAGCCGACGTCGTGCGCGGCGCGGCGCAGCTCGGCCAGCAGCGGCTCCCGCTCGCGGGGGTCGCGGAACCGGGAGAGGTCGATCAGCGGGAGCGCGGTCTGGGTCATGGCGGCACCTCCGGTCGGCAGCGTAGGCCGCGAATATCCGCCGATGGCGATCTTCCACGGCACGGGACCCGATCGGGGCACCGGTCGACACCTCCAGGCGAGGCCTAGGTGAAAACGATTATCGATATCGTCTAAGCTGGGTGCGCCATCGACGAACGTCGTGTTCCGCACCGCGAGGAGGACGGATGAAGGTCCGCGCATCGCTCAAGTCTCTCAAGGACAAGGACGGGTCCCAGGTCGTGCGCAGGCGCGGCAAGCTCTACGTGGTCAACAAGCGCAACCCCCGCTGGAAGGGCCGCCAGGGCTGACCGGTCGCCGGGATCCGCCGAACCGGGTCCCGGCGACGTTTTCCCCGTCACCGCAATGCCTTCTCCCGTCTCCCGCTTCGAGCCACCTGTAACGTGAAGATCGACACGAACGCGATGCGGCTGCGCCATGGGAGAACCGGCTCGGCTCGAAGTCGCGGCGGGAGGCGAGGGGAACCGCCATGTCCTGGGGTTATGCGGTGATCGACGTCGAGACGACCGGCCTCCGACTCCGTTCGCGGCATCGCATCGCGGAGATCGCCGTCGTCCTGCTCGATCCGTCCGGAGCCGTGCAGGAGGAGTGGTGCACGCTGATCAACCCGCAGCGCGATCTGGGCCCGCAGCACGTGCACGGCATCAGTGCGGCCGATGCCAGGAACGCGCCGGTGTTCGCGGAGATCGCGCCGGAGTTGTCCCGGCTGTTCACCGGGCGAGTGCTGGTCGCGCACAACCTGAGCTTCGACCTCGGGTTCCTCGCGGAGGAATTCGACCGCCTCGGGTTCGACGTGGCGGAGAGCGCGCCCGCCGGACTGTGCACGATGCTGCTCGCCCACGACTTCCTTCGCCAGGACGAGTTCGACCTCGCGTCCTGCTGCGCCTCGACCGGGGTGCCGCTCGTGCACGCGCACGCCGCGTTGCACGACGCGCGGGCCGCCGCGGGCCTCCTCCGGCACTACCTGCGGACCGCCCCCGGAGACGCCCGATGGCGGGAGGCGGAACGGCTCGCGCGGACCTCCCGGTGGCCTGCCCCGACCGGCCCCGTGGCGGTACCGGTGCACCGATCCGCGGCGGCCGCGAACGCGATGCCGGTGCCACCGCTGACCGTCGACATCCGCTTGGCACCGCGAGATTCCGTCGTGTTCACCGGCGAGACGAGCGCGCCTCGCGAGCAGTGGATCGACCGCGCGGAACGAGCCGAGCTCACCGTGCGGGCCTACGTCACCAAGAAGACCCGACTGCTGATCGCGGCGGACGCGGATTCGCAGTCCCGAAAGGCCGAGACCGCCCGCAAGTACGGGATACCGATCGTCACCGAGCACGGATTCTCGCAGCTGCTCGCCGGACTGGACCGCCGCTGACGAAACCGCTCCAGAGCGTCCCGTTCGACCGTTCGATCAGGTCGAACGGGGCGCTCCTCCGCGAATGCCCCGCCGGTCAGGGGCGGGCGGGGAGGATGCGGCCGGTGGCTTCGCCGAAGGCGAGGCGGGTGCCGGACGCGGTGGGTGCGGTGGCGGCGAGGACGACCTCGTCGCCGTCCTCCAGGAACGTCCGCGGCTCGCCGCCGACCCGCACCGGTTCCGCGCCGCCCCAGGTGAGTTCGATGAACGCGCCCCGTTCCTCCTTGCCGGGCCCGGAGATGGTGCCGGAGGCGAACAGGTCGCCGGGGCGGCAGCTCGCGCCGTTCACGGTGAGGTGCGCGAGCATCTGCGCCGGGGACCAGTACATCTCGCGGTATGGCGGGCGGCTGACCTCCTCGCCGTTCCACCGCACGCTGAACTCGACGTCCAGGCCCCACGGATCGCCCTCCCGCAGATACGGCAGCGGCTCCGGGTCCTGCACCGGGGTCGGCACCCGGGCGGCGCGCAGCGCGGCCAGCGGCACCACCCACGGCGAGATCGAGGTGGCGAAGCTCTTGCCGAGGAACGGGCCGAGTGGCACGTACTCCCAGGCCTGCAGGTCGCGGGCGGACCAGTCGTTGACCAGCACCGCGCCGAACACGTGTTCCTCGAACGCGGACACCGGGACCCGCTCGCCCAGCCGCGATCCGGTGCCGACGACGAAGCCGAGCTCGGCCTCGATGTCCAGCCTCCTGCTGGGCCCGTAGCTCGGGGCGGCCTCGTCCGGCGCCTTGCGCTGCCCGCTGGGCCGCACGATCGGCGTGCCGGAGGGGACGACGGTGCCCGCGCGGCCGTGGTAGCCGACGGGCAGGTGCTTCCAGTTCGGCAGCAGCGGTGCCGCTTCCGGCCGGAACAACCGGCCGAGGTTGGACGCGTGGTGCTCGGAGGCGTAGAAGTCCACGTAGTCGCCCACGTCGAACGGCAGGTGCATCGTCACCTCCGCCACCGGGTGCACGGCGATGTCGGGCACGTCGCCATCGACGAGCGCGGTGATCCGGGCGCGCACCTCGTCCCAGCACTCCTTGCCGCGAGCCAGGAACGGGTTCAGCGAGGGCACGGCGAACAGCGGGTCGTCCAGCGCCGCCGCCAGGTCGATCACCCGGTCGGCGAGCCGGACGCCGACGCGGGGCGTCGTGCCGGGCGTGCTGAACACGCCGTAGGGCAGGTTCTCCCGGCCGTAGCCGGAATCGGCGGGCACGTCGATGATCACGAGTCGGCTCCTGGGTGGTTCGCGGGCAGGTCGGTGGCCAGGTGGCCGGGCAGCAGGCCGAGCGCGGCGAGTTCGGCGAGCGGTTCGGCCACGCTGCAGGTGCCGAAGGAGGTGAACCGGGCGCGCAGCTCCCGCGTCCGCTCCTCCCCCAGCGCGGCGACGCGGGCGGCGATCCCGGGCGCGTCCCGGTCGGCGAGCACGGCGGCGAGCTCGGCGACCGAGCCACCGCGCAGCGCGGCGTCCACGGCGAGCAGGATGTTCAGGAACCCGTGCTCCTCGAACCCGCGGCTGCCGCGCACCGCGTGGTGCAGCCCGGCGGTGGCCTTGAACGGGACGTCGAGGCGCACCACCTCGTGCACCGCGGCGGCCAGCTCCTCCTCGCCGGGATGCAGGTCGGCGCGCACCCCGCCGGTGCGGAACTTCGCCCGGCAGCCGAGCGGCCCGAGCGCGGCCAGCACCGCGGCGCGGCGGTCGTCCCGGGGCACCTCCACGAACACCTCGGCGTCGGTGCTCCCCCGGATCCGGCGCAGGGCCTCGGGTAGCTCGCCCGGGTCGAGGTCCGGCAGCGGGATCTCCAGCGCCCGCAACGGGAAACCACCCAGTTCGGCGAGCGCGGCCGGCACGGCGGCGGGTCCAGCGGGCACCGTCACCGCCAGCGGCGCGGTCCCCGCCGGGTCGGCCGCGCGCAGCTCGGCGAGCGCGGGCGCGGCCACGACCAGCGGCCCCACCGCCGCCGAGTGCGCGGCGGTGCGGTGCGCGGCGTGCGCCCGCACGGCCTGCGGCAGCGGCAGCAGGCCGGGCGGGAACATCGCCGCGTCGTCGAGCAGCCCGGCGACCAGCGGGGGCGTCACGACCGCGGCCCCCGTCCCGCCCAGGTCCAGGCGTACTGCCCGTCGTCGCAGGCCAGCCCGCCTTCGCCGAGTTCCAGCGGCCGGAAGGTGTCGACCATGACGGCGAGCTCGTCGAAGAACTCCACGCCGATGCTGCGCTCGTAGGCACCGGGCTGGGGTCCGTGCGAATGCCCGCCGGGGTGCACCGACACCGAGCCCTGCCCGATGCCGGATCCCTTGCGCGCCTCGTAGTTCCCGCCGCAGTAGAACATGATCTCGTCGCTGTCGACGTTGGAGTGGTAGTACGGCACCGGGATGGACAGCGGGTGGTAGTCCACCTTGCGCGGGACGAAGTTGCAGATCACGAAGTTCTCGCCCTCGAACGCCTGGTGCACCGGCGGCGGCTGGTGCACCCGCCCGGTGATCGGTTCGAAGTCGTGCACGCTGAAGGTGAGCGGGTACAGGCAGCCGTCCCAGCCGACCACGTCGAACGGGTGCTGCGGGTACACGAGCCGGGTGCCGACGATGCCGGTGGACCCGCGGTGCTTGAGCAGCACCTCCACGTCGGTACCCTCGCGCAGCAGCGGTTCGGCGGGCCCGTGCAGGTCCCGTTCGCAGTAGGGAGCGTGCTCCAGCAGCTGCCCGAACCGGGACAGGTAGCGCTTCGGCGGGGCGATGTGCCCGCCGCCCTCGATCGCGTAGGCGCGCAGCGGCTCGTCGCCGTGCGGCACCCAGCGGTGCGTGGTGGCGCGCGGGATCAGCACGTAGTCGCCGGAGGTCGCCTCCAGCGCCCCGAACACCGTCTCGACGGTCGCCGAACCCGATTCGATGTAGACGATCTCGTCGCCGATCCCGTTGCGGTACAACGGGGATTCCCGCTCGGCGACCACGTAGGAGATCCGCACGTCGGCGTTGCCGAGCACCAGCCTGCGCCCGGTGACCACGTCGGCGGCGGCCGCGGCCTCCGCGGTGAACAGGTCGTGCAGCTTCAGGTGCCGCGGGGTGAGCGGGTGGTTCGGGGTGGTCGTCTGGTCCGGGAGCTCCCACACCTGCGAATCGACGATCGCCGAGGGCAGGTTCCGGTGGTAGAGCAGCGAGGAGTCCGCGGAGAAGCCCTCCTCGCCCATCAGCTCCTCGAAGTGCAGCGCGCCCTGCTCGTCGCGGTGCTGGGTGTGCCGCTTCGGCGGGACGTCACCGAGTCGCCGGTAGTGCGCCATCGTTCTCGCCTCCTGTCCGCGGTGCCGGTCGGGCACCGCCGCGTGCTGCCATCCCGTCCGCGGTGGCGGACCGGGGCGAGGTCATTGCACCGATCAGACCCGCGCCGCACCACCGCCGAAAGCGCGAGCGGCTCACTCCGCCGCTCCCGCCGGTACCACCGTCCTGGCCGCCTCGTCCCGGGGCACGCGCACCGCCAGCAGCAGCACCGCGCACACCACGAGGCAGCCGATCGGGAAGTAGAGCCCGAGCGACACGTTCCCCTCACCGGCGTTGATCCCGATGACGTACGGCCCGAGGAACCCGCCGAGCGCGGCGATCGAGTTGATCGCGGCGAGCCCCACCGCGGTGTGCTCGCGGGACAGCACGCGCGCGGCCATCGCCCAGTACGGCGCCATGTAGCCGAGCACCCCGACGGCCACCATCGACAGGCACACCAGCGCGGGCACCGGGTCCTGCCGGAACCAGATGGTGCCCGCCAGCCCGGCCGCGGCCAGCAGCATCAGCGCCACCACGTGCCCGCGCCGCTCCCCGGTGCGGTCGGAGTTGCGGGCCACCAGCAGCATCCCGACCGCGCCGACCAGGAACGGCACCGCCCCGAGCACCCCGATGTTGGTGGCCGAGTAGGACGGGTCGAGCTGGCTGATGATCTGCGGCAGGAAGAAGGTGAAGCCGTAGAGCCCGCAGGCCGCGAACAGGTTCGCCACCGCCAGGTACAGCACCTTGCGGTCCTTGAGGATCCGCAGCTGGCCCAGGAACGTCTCGGGTTCCTCGGACCGGTACTCGGCGCTGATCTCGCGTTCCAGCCAGGCGGATTCGGCCTTGGTGAGGAACCGGGCCTGGCTGGGCAGGTTCGGCAGGTACAGCAGGGTGAGCGCGCCGAGCAGCAGCGCGGGCGCGCCCTGCAGGATGAACACCCAGCGCCAGCCGCTGAGCCCGAACCACTGCACGTGGTCCAGGATGAACCCGCCGGTGAGGCTGCCCAGCACCATCGCGATCGGCTGTGCCAGGGCGAGCGCGGCGATGGCCCGGCCGCGTTCCCCGGTGCGGAACCACATGGTCATGTACAGCAGCAGCCCCGGGAAGAGCCCGGCTTCGGCGATGCCGAGCAGGATGCGGGCGCCGTAGAGCTGCGGCACGTTCTGCACGAACCCGGTGAGCACGGTGACCAGGCCCCAGGTGATGGCGATGCGCGCCAGCCACAGCCGTGCCCCCACTCGCTTCATGATCATGTTGCTGGGGATCTCGAACAGCACGTACACCAGGAAGAAGATCGACGCGGCGACGCCGAAGGTCGCGGTGGTGATGGCGAGCTCGTGCTGCATCCCGAGCTGCGCGTAGCTGATGTTGGCCCGGTCCATGTAGTTGAACACGTACAGCAGGCCCACGATCGGCAAGATGCGGGACGAGACCTTCCGGACCGTCCTCCTGCCGAGTTCGCCGTCGGCGGCGTCGGACATGGCGTTTCTCCTCGACGTTGAGCAGAGTCAGGCGGCGCGGCGCGCGGCGGACAGCCCGGCGGCGCGGCCCATGGTGATGGCGTTGGCGACGGCGTTGCCGCCACCGACGTAGCGGGCGCCGAGCACCCCGGCCCCGGCCTCCCCGGCGGCGAACAGGCCCGGCACCCGGCTCCCGCGCTCGTCGAGCACGGCGGCGGTGGCGTCGATCTCCAGCCCGGCGTGGGTGCAGACCAGTTCGGCGGGCAGCGTGCGCACCGCGTAGAACGGTCCCTCGCCGATCGGGTCCGGTGCGGCGGTGGATCCCTTGGCGCGCAAGGTCTCGTGCCTGCCGAAGTCGGCGTCGGCGCCGTGCGGCAGCTGGTCGTTCCAGCGCGCCACTTCGGCGGTGAGCGCCGCGGCGGGCACCCCGATCAGCTCGGCGAGCTCCGGCAGCGTCGCGGCGCGCGCGGTGCGACCGGCTTCGGCCTCGCGCAGCACCACCGCCGCGTCCCAGTGCGCGTAGCCGGGCGGCAGCGCGCGGCGGGCCCGCTCGTCGAACACCGCCCACACCGGCCCGGGCTGGGCGTCGATGATGCCGGTGGACACCGCGTAGGAGGCGTCCTCGTCCATGAAGCGGCGGCCGCGGGCGTTGACGTGGATGCGGGACTTCGGCGGGAAACCGGACTGCCAGTGGTGCAGCCGCTGGAAGTAGGCGGTGGGCAGCATCAGCCCCCAGCCGTCCCCGGCGAGCGCGGCGCCGACCTGCGCGCCGAACCGCAGGTGGTCGCCGCGGCTGCCGTCGGCGGCGACGACGAACAGGTCCTCGCCGGCGCGGGCCGCGGCCGGGTAGTGCCGGGCCAGCAGCTCCGGGTCGCGGGCGAGGCCACCGCTGGCGATCACGACCGCGTCCGCGTCGACCTCGACGTCGTCGGCGACGACGCCGGACACCCGGTCGCCGGTGGTGCGCAACCGCTGCACCCGGGTGCCGAGCACCGCTTCCACCCGGTGCGCGCGGCGGGCCTTGTCCAGCACCCGCACCAGGCCGTAGCCCTGGTCCTTCGGCACGTGCCCGCGCCACACGTCCTCCACGCCCGCCCGGCACAGCCCGGGGGTGTGCGCGTCGCCGGAGATCGCGGCGGGGACCTCCACGCCGAGCCCGATCAGCCACTCCAGCGCGGCCCCGGCCCGGTCGCAGAACCCGCGGACCAGGCCGGGCCGCAGCAACCACTGGTTGAGGTCCATGTAGTGCTGGAAGAACGCCTGCGGCGAGTCCTCGACGCCGAGCCCCCGCTGCACGGACGTCCCGGCGGCGGTGAACATGCCCGCGGACAGCTGCGTGGAGCCGCCGAGCTCCCGCTCCGATTCGAACAGCAGCACCGCGGCGCCGCGTTCGGCCGCCGACACGGCCGCGGCCAGCCCGGCCCCGCCCCCGCCGACGACGATCACGTCGTAGTGCTCGGTCATGGCAGGTCTCCCCCGCTGTCGGCGAGGATCCGGTGGTACAGCCCGTTGGACACCAGCCCACCGTCCACCGTCATCTCGCTGCCGGTCAGGTACGCGGAGCGGTCCGAGAGCAGGAACAGCACCGCTTCGGTGATCTCCTCGGGGGTGCCGGTGCGCCCGGCGGGGATGCTGGCGACCGCGGAGGTCACGAACGCGTCGGCGCCGTCCAGCAGCGCGGTGCCGACCAGGCCCGGGTGCACCGAGTTGACCCGGATGTCCCAGCGGGCGAAGTCCCCGGCCGCCGACTTCGACAGCCCGGTCAGGCCCCACTTGCTCGCCGAGTACGACGGGGAGAAGTAGCCGATCTGCCCCGAGATCGAGGAGATGTTCACGATCGATCCGCCGCCGGAGTCGCGCATCAGCCCGGCGACGGCCTGCATCCCGTGGAACGGGCCGTGCAGGTTCACCCGCAATACCTGTTCCCACACCTCGGCGGTGGTCTCGGTGAAGCGCAGCCGCCGCGAGATGCCGGCGTTGTTCACCAGCCCGCCGAGCTCGCCGCGGCCGTCGCGGATCTCGGTGACGACGCGCGTCCAGGCCGCCGGGTCGGTGACGTCCAGCTCGTGCGCGGAGGCCGAGCCGCCCGCGGCGGCGATCTCGGCGGTGACCTCGCCGGGGTCGGCCACGTCGGCGAGGCACACGTGCACGCCCCGGCGGCCCAGCGCCCGCGCGTGCGCGGCGCCCATGCCCCCGGCGGCACCGGTGATGAGCACGACCCCGGGGTAGCCGACGCGCTCGACGGCCTCAGACATGCCGAGACCCGCCGTCCACGGCGATGCTGTGCCCGGTGATGTAGCGGGCGCTGTCGGAGAGCAGGAACAGCAGCGCGCCGAACACCTCCTCCGGCGAGCCGATCCGGTGCAGCGGCACGGTGTCCACGGCGTGGCGCAGCGCCACCGGGTCCTCCTTGACCCAGCGGGTCATGTCGGTGTCGATGTAGCCGGGGGCGATGGCGTTGACCCGGATGCCGTGGTCGCCGAACTCGACGGCGAGCGATTCGGTCAGGTGCGCCACCGCGGCCTTCGACGTGCAGTAGGCGCCGCGCCCGCGCCGGACCCGGGTCGCCGACACCGAGGACATGTTCACGATCGCACCGCCGGGCCCGAGGTGCCGGGCCGCGGCCTGCGCGCCGTAGAGCACGCCTTCGACGTTGACGCGCAGCACACCGCCGAGCTGGTCCGGGCTGATCTCCGCGGCGGGGGCGAACGGGAAGATCCCGGCGTTGTTGACCCAGTGGTCGAGCCTGCCGAACTCGGCGAGGGCGGTGGCGGCGAGCCGGTCGTGCTGTTCGGCCGACGTCACGTCCACCGCGTTGCCGACGACCCGCCCCGGTTCGTCCACTGTGGACTTCAACGCGTCGTTGATCTCGTCCGCGGTGGCGAACATCCGCTCGCCGTCGAGGTCGCCGCCGACGACGTGCACCCCGCGGGCGGCGAGGCCGCGCGCGAAGACCGCGCCCATGCCGCGGGCCGCGCCGGTGATCACCGCGACCTTGCCGGGCAGGTCCGGGTAGTGCGCGCCGATCGGCCGGTGCAGCGCACCGCCGGGGCCGTTTCCGTCCGAAGTGGACATGCGTTCTCTCCTCGCCTGGCTGGGTTTGCGTGGTTCACCGCGCGTCGTCGCGGCGCACCTCGCGGCGGCGGACCCGCCACGTCCCGCCGTCGGCGACGAGCTCGTCGGTGAACGTGGTCATCCGCAGCAGCCGGGATTCGCCCGCGGCGGTGCGCACGATCTGCAGGTAGCCGTGCACGGTGAGCGCCCCGGGTCCGGCCGGTTCGGCGACCAGGTTGGTGATCACGTGCCGGGTGCGGGCGCCCGCGTCGCGGTCGGCGGCGGCGAAGCGCTCGGCGAACTCGACGAGGGCGGTGGTGCCGATGGCGGGTTCCGGGTAGCTGGGCGAGCGGAACTCGCCGTCGGCGGTGAACGTCGCGGCCCACCCGGCGGCGCGACCCTCGTCGATGTGCCTGCTCTGCGCGCCGTAGAGCTGGTGGACGTGCGCGAGCACGTCGGCGCCGATCGGCTGCACGAACCCTCCATCGATGTGCTATTATCGCACACAGCGTGCGATTAATTGGTACTGTAAGCGGGCTCACGCACCGCGTCAACACTGCGCAGGAGGAACGCCATGTCCGAGACCGGTGCGGTCGAGCTCGACTCCGGGATGTCGAAGACGCTGCACAACGGGCTGCGGATCCTGGAAGTCCTCGCCGAGGAGACGCGCGGGCTCACCCTCGGCGAACTCGCCGAACGCGTCGGCGTGCACCGCACCGTCGCGCACCGCCTGGTGCGCACCCTCGAAGCGCACCGGCTGTGCCGCCGCGACGACGTCAAGCGCATCTCGCTCGGGACCGGGCTGGTGCAGCTGAGCGAACCCGTCGAGCAGGACCTGCGGACGCTGGCCCGGCCCGTGCTCGACGAGCTCACCGAACGCACCCGGGCCACCGCGCACCTCGTGGTGCAGGAGGACGAGCACCAGGTGCGGATGCTGATGATCGTCGAGCCGCGACGCGCGCGGATGCACGTGTCGTTCCGGCCCGGTCAGGTCGATCCGATCGACCGCGGCTCGGCGGGCCTCGCGCTGCTGGCCGCCGCACCCCCGCGCGCGGGCGAACGGGACGCGGTGCGGGAGACCCGCGAACGCGGATTCGCCGTGTCGCACGGGGAGATCGCACCGTCGGTCACCGGGATCTCGGCGCTCGTGCCGGGCACCGAACGGCCGGTCAGCCTCGGGCTGTCGCTGTTCGAGGTGGACGACGTGCAGGAGCTCGGCGGCATCGTCCTCGACGCGGCGCACCGCCTCGGCGCCCTGCTGCGCTGACCCGCGCGGCACGACGCCCCGCCCGCGGGAACGCCTGGCCGGGGAGCTCGATCCGCCGGATCAGCACTCGCACGGCGGATCTTCTCCGCCTGTCAGCGGCGA
Organism: Saccharopolyspora sp. 6M; assembly: GCF_020176775.1. Classification (NCBI taxonomy): domain Bacteria; kingdom Bacillati; phylum Actinomycetota; class Actinomycetes; order Pseudonocardiales; family Pseudonocardiaceae; genus Saccharopolyspora; species Saccharopolyspora sp. 6M. Next base: position 12,194 of record NZ_JAIUJZ010000157.1, on the reverse strand, counting down.
AGCCGCTGAGCTGACGACCACGCCCGCAAGCCGACCACCCGCGTGTTCTCAGCGCTGTCCTCGCGGGGACAGCGTTTTCTCCTGTGGTGGAGCCACAGGAGAAAACGATTCCGCAGCGAGGGAACCACCCGGGTTCCGCCACCCGCTCCCCAGAAGCAGGGGTCACGGCCTGCGGATTCAGAAGTGCGGCCCCCGCGCCGACGTGCGTCCGCTCCTCCACCGCGGCGGAGCCCGTCGAGGGGGGGGGGCGGCGGGGGGGGGCGGGGGGGGGGGGGGCCCCCCCGGGGGGGGGGGGGGGGGGGGGGGGGGGGGGGGGGCCCCGGGGGGGGCGGC
>NZ_JAIUJZ010000157.1:0-11853 GCF_020176775.1 Saccharopolyspora sp. 6M | reverse complement strand
CCACCACGCGGGGGCCCCGCCGGGGGTATCCCCCGGGCCCCCCCCCCCCCCGCCGGGCCCCCCCCCCCCCCCCGGGGCGCCCCCCCCCCCCGGGCCCCCGCGACGGGAGCCCGGTGGAGCTCAGTCCTCCTCGTCCGGGTCCCGGACGTAGAGGGTCCTGCCGCGCAGCACGGTGCGCTGGCAACGCGGCAGCGGCGCGCCCGGGCTCAGGTCCGGCAGCGGCGGCACGCCCGCGCGCGGATCCGTCGACCAGCGCTGCACCCGCGAATCCGGTGCGGTGACGACGAGATCGCCCGTCTCCCACACCGCGTAGGTCGCCGGAGCACCCGGCACCAGCGCGCCCGTCACCCCGTCGTCCACCCCGGCGGCCCGCCCGCCGCCGCGGGTGTGCGCGGTGAACGCGGCGCGCGGCGAGATGCCGAACCCGTCCGTGCGGTGGTGCACCGCGGCCCGCACCGCCGCCCACGGGTCCACCGGCGTCACCGGCGCGTCCGAACCGAAGGCGAGCACGATGCCGTTCGCCGCCAACGCCGAGAACGGGTTCAGCCGCGTCCCGCGCGGCACGCCGAGCCGCCTCGCGTACATGTCCGACGGCCCGCCCCAGGCGGCGTCGAACTGCGGCTGCACCGAGGCGACCACGCCGAAGGCGCCGAGTTCCGCGGCCTGCTCGGCGGTCACCATCTCCAGGTGCTCCAGCCGGTGCCGCATGCTCGCCAGCGCGGGCACGCCGAGCACCTTCGCCGCGCGGCGGAAGCCTTCGCAGGCCTCGGCGACCCCGGCGTCCCCTATCACGTGGAACCCGGCCTGCAGGCCCTGCCGGGTGCAGTCGACGAGGTGCTCGGCGACGGCCTCGGCGTCCAGGTACAGCACGCCCGAGGTCGTCGGATCGTCCGCGTAGGGCGCGCCGAGCGCCGCGGTGCGCGAACCGACCGCGCCGTCGACGAACAGGTCGCCGCCCAGCCCGCGCACGCCGAGCTCCCGCGCGGTCTCCAGGGCACCCAGCTCGCCCCAGTAGCCGACGACCTCCGGCACGTCCCCGCGAGCCGACAGCTCCAGCAGGTCCCGCAGGTCGTCCGCGCCGGAGATGTCCGGGCCCGCGCACTCGTGCACGGCCGCCACCCCGCAGGACGCCGCGTGCCGCAGGAACGCCAGCTGCGCCTCCCGGCGCTGCGCCAGGCCCAGCGATTCGCGGGCGGCGCTGCGCGCGTGGTGGTGCGAGACGCGGGTCAGCGGCCCGTCCGGGCTCCAGCCCTCGGTGTCCTTGGCCAGCGGGGCGCGCTCGATCAGCGCGCTGGAGACCAGCGCCGAGTGCACGTCGATCCGGGACAGGTAGACGGGCGCGCCGCCGCAGGCGTTGTCGATCTCCGCGCGGGACGGCGGGCGGCGCTCCGGCCACCAGGTCTCGTCCCAGCCGTGGCCCCAGACCAGCGCGCCCGGATGTTCCTCGACGTGGTCGCGCAGCGCGTGCAGGAATTCGGTCAGCGAAGCGCAGCCGGTCAGGTCCAGGCCGTTGATCAGCAGACCGGACGAGGTGGCGTGCACGTGCGCGTCGACGAACGCGGGGGCGACGAACGCCCCGCCGAGCTCGACGACCTCCGCCTCGGGATGCAGTGCACGGCCGACCCTGTCGGAACCGACCCAGGCGATGGTGCCATCGATGACGGCCATCGCGGTGGCGTCGGCATCGGCGGGCGAATGGATCCGGCCGCCGAGCAGCAACGTGGTCTCGGACATGTCCTGTGTTCCCTGTCCTGGGGATTCCCCCCGGCTTCGGCTTGCTGGCGGCGCAAGGCGTGACGAGCTGTTCCGCCCGGCCCCCGCGCGTCGGCGCGAGCCCCTCCGCTCCGGGTCGCACCGACCTGCTCGGTCGGCGGCGGACCGCGTCGGGTGGCTCGGCCGCCCGGTCCCCGTGTCCGCCCGCTCCGTCCGGAGCCGGGTGGATCACCTTACGCGGAGCACCGCGACCCCGGTGGATCGAGGTCCGCGCCGAGGTGAACCTCGCCATGCGCCACCGTGGGGGGGGGGGGGGGGGGGGGGGGGGGGGGGGGGGGGCGGGGGGGGGGGGGGGGGGGGGGGGGGGGCCGCGCGGCCCCCCCGGCCCCCCCCCCGGGGGGGGCGGGGGGGCCCCCCCCCCCCCCCCCCCCCCCCCACGATCGTTCGCCGAAGCTTACCCGCAGTGCTCGCACGAGCGGCGCCACGCCGGGCGGTTCACCGCGGCGAGCCGCCGTCCGGGCGCTCTGCCTGCGACGACGTTCCCAGCGGCGGGTGCTGGCGGGGGACGTCGTCCTCACTGACCGATACCACTTCACCGTCAATGACGTCCCCGTCACGGCTCCCCGCACCGCGCCCGGCACCGGGGGAACCCGCTCCCGGGAAGCCCGCGGGGAACCCGACGCCACCCGCGTGGGCCCAGAACCGCTGCTGCACCTGCTCGGCGTGGCGTTCGGCACGTCGAGCCAGCCGGCGGCGCACCAGCGCCCGCGTCGGCGGCAGCAGCAGCACCAGTCCCACGACGTCGCTGACGAACCCGGGCAGCGCGATCAGCAGGCCGCCCGCCACGACCAGCACCCCGTCCGCGACCTCCCGCTCCGGTGGCTTGCGCTGCATCGCGGCCTCGTTGAACGCCTGGAGGGAGCGGCGCCCTTCCCTGCGCAGCAGCCAGCTGCCGAGGAACGCGCCCCCGAACAGCAGTCCGATCGTGGGCAGCACGCCGATGGCGCTGCCGACCAGCACCAGCACGCTGATCTCCACGACGCCGATGGCCAGGAGCAGCAGGAGAATGGGCAAAACGACCTCCGGGACAAATCCGCCTCACCCCGTCCAACGCACGGGATGCCCGATTTTCTCCCGCGCGCCCGGACCGGTTTCCACGTGGTGTTGCGCTCACCACCGCCCGGTACCGGCCGTGGTCGCGCGCGGGTGCTCATAGACTGATCGGCGATGCGGGCGCACATGTCGAGATTCCTCGCACTGCTGGCGATCTGCGGCGTCCTGGCGCTCGCGGTCCTGGTCAGTGATCAGTACCTGCCGAGCCTGCCGCAGCAGCCCGAACGGCTGCCCGCCGCGGTGGTCACGCTCGGCGACAGCACGCTGTCCGGCGAGGGCGGCGGTCACTACGAGGCGGGCACCAACGGCGAGGGCGGCAACTGGTGCCACCGCTCCCCGGCGGCCCCGGTGCACCAGCTGCGGCTGCCGCCGGACGTGACGCGCATCAACCTGGCGTGCTCCGGCGCGCAGGCCGCGGCCATCGGGGCGGACGGCGACGCCGAGGGTTCCCAGGCCGCGCGGCTGGCCGAGCTGACCCAGCGGTTCCGGATCACCGACGTCGTGGTGCAGGTCGGCGCGAACGACGATCCCGCCTTCACCGACGTGGTGAACCGGTGCGTGGAGGCGTGGGCGACCCGGGTGCCCGGCGGCTGCGCCGAGCAGATGCGGGACCTGTGGCCGCAGCGGGTCGCGGCGATGCGGCCGAAGGTCGTGTCCGCGCTGCGCGAGGTGCGGGCCGCGATGGAGCGCTCCGGGTACACGCCCGCCGCCTACTCGCTGGTGGTGCAGTCCTACGCGTCGCCGGTGGGTCCGGACGTGGACCCGCGGCTGAACAACCTCTCCGGCTGCCCGTTCCAGACCGGTGACCTGGAATGGATCCGCGACACCGGGGTCCCGCAGCTGTCCGAGGGGCTGCGCGCGGCCGCCGACGAGGTGGGGGCGCGGTTCCTGGACCTGTCCCGCGCCGGGATCGGCCGGGAGGCCTGCACCGCGGACACCGCCGAGGACACCCCGGCCGGGCAGGTGCCCTCGCCACGGGACGGCGAGCAGGAGTGGTTCACCCGGCTCACCGTGGACTGGGGCAGCCTGCAGGACGACTACCGGGCGCCGCACGCGATGCAGGAGTCGTTCCACGCCAACGCGGCCGGGCACCGGGCCCTCGCCGGCTGCCTGAGCGAGTTCCTGGCGGGCACCGAGGAGCGGGCCGCCTGCGCGGCCGACGAGACGGGCGAACTGCACGCCGTGCCCGCCCCGCAGCCCTGATCCCGTGAACGCGACCGCCGTGCGCCGGACCGCTCAGGCCGCCGCCGGGATCGGGCGTCCCCCGGCCGGCCGGTGCCGGTCGCGGTGGAAGACCCAGAGGCGGAGCGCGGTGAACCGGGTGATGCCGCCCGCGACGCTCATCACCGCCACGGCGACCGCTTCGGCCACGCTGCCCGCATCGGCGTCGACCAGCCGCAGCAGGGCCAGCGCCGCGCTGCTGGAGACGCAGTAGAACAGGAACGTCGCCGCCGTCTGCAGGTGCATCCGCAGCCGCCGCTCCGGCAGCCCGGTGAACACGAAACGCCGGTGCAGCGCGCTGGAGCCGATCGTGGTCACCAGCAGCGCCAGCACGTTCGCGGGCCCGGTGGCGAAGGTGCCGCGCAGCAGCAGGTAGAGCAGCGCGTTCACCGCCGTCGTCGCTCCCCCGACCGCGGTGAACAGCACGGCCCGCCCGGTCGTGCCGCCGCGCAGCGCCGCGAGCGCCCGGCTGGTCCGCTCCGCCCACGACGGTCGTCGATCACCGCGCACCGCTCACCTCCGGCTCGGTCGCCCGCATCGATCGGTCTCGACGCTAGGTGAGCAGTGCGTCCGCCCGCGTTGAGGAACCTGGGAATAAGCTGGGAACCGGCGGACGGGGCGCTCGGACCCGCGCACGCGGTGGGACGATCTCGGCAGTACCGGAACCGTCGAGGGGAGTCGTGATGGCCGCAACACCGGAGACCGGAGTGGACGGAGCCGGCGACGTCGCGGGGCTGCTGCGCTCGCTGACGCTGGAGCAGAAGGTGGCGTTGCTGGACGGCACCGACTTCTGGCGCACCGAAGCGATCTCCGACGCGGACGTCCCGTCGATCATGCTCACCGACGGCCCGCACGGGCTGCGCAAGCAGCGCACCGGGGGCGATCACCTCGGGTTGGCCGACAGCGTGCCCGCGACCTGCTTCCCCACCGCAGCCGGACTCGCCGCCACCTGGAACGAGGAGCTGCTGCACGAGGTCGGGGCGGCGCTGGGCGCCGAGTGCCGCGCGGAGGACGTGGCGGTGCTGCTGGGCCCGGGCGTGAACATGAAGCGCAGCCCGTTGTGCGGCCGGAACTTCGAGTACTTCGCCGAGGACCCGCTGCTGGCCGGGCGGCTGGCGGCGGCGCTGGTGCGGGGCGTGCAGTCCCGCGGGGTGGGCACCTCGGTGAAGCACTTCGCGGTGAACAACCAGGAGACCGACCGGCTCACCGTCTCCGCCGAGGTGGACGAGCGGACCCTGCGCGAGATCTACCTGCCCGCGTTCGAGCACGTGGTGCGGGAGGCACGGCCGTGGACGGTGATGTGCTCCTACAACCGGATCAACGGGGTGCACGCGGCGGAGAACCGGTGGCTGCTGACCGAGCTGCTGCGCGAGGAGTGGGGCTTCGACGGCCTCGTCGTGTCGGACTGGGGCGCGGTGGGCGATCGGGCCGCGAGCCTGCGCGCCGGGCTCGACCTGGAGATGCCGTCGTCCGGTGGCGCCGGGAGCGCGGTGGTCCTGGCGGCGCTGCGGGCCGGGGAACTCGACGAGCGGGACGTGGACGCGGCCGCCGAGCGTGTGCTGCGCCTGGTGCGGCGGGCCACCACCGAGCTGCCCGCCGCGGACGGCTTCGACGCGGCCGAGCACCGAGCGCTGGCGGAGCGCGCCGCGGTGGAGAGCGCGGTGCTGCTCAAGAACGACGACGACGTCCTGCCGCTGGATCCGCCGCGGACCCGGGTGGCGGTGCTGGGCGAGTTCGCCCGCACCCCGCGCTACCAGGGCGCGGGCAGTTCGCAGGTGGTGCCGACGCAGCTGGACGACGCCCTCGGCGCGCTGCGCGGGGCCGGGTTCGCCGCGCTGGAGTTCGCGCCCGGCTACGAGGTGGCGGCCGAGGCCGCGGACCCCGAGCTGATCGCCGAGGCGGTGGAACGGGCCGCGGCGGCCGAGGTGGCGGTGCTGTTCCTCGGCCTGCCGCCCTCGGCCGAGTCCGAGGGCTACGACCGCGAGCACCTGTCGCTGCCCGAACCGCAGCTGCGGCTGCTGCGGGAGGTGGCGGCGGTGAACGAGCGCGTCGTGGTGGTGCTGGCCGGCGGCTCGGTGGTCACGGTCGCCGAGTGGGAGCGGCACGCGCAGGCGGTGCTGCACGGCTGGCTGCCCGGGCAGGCCGGCGGCCACGCGCTGGCCGCGCTGCTCACCGGGGCCGCGAACCCGTCGGGACGGCTGGCGGAGACGATCCCGGTGCGGCTGGCGCACAACCCGGCGACCGGCGCCTTCCCCGGCGAGCACGGGTCGGTGCGCTACGGCGAGGGACTGCTGATCGGCTACCGCTGGTACGACGCGCACGAGCTGCCGGTGAGCCACGAGTTCGGCGCGGGCCTGTCCTACACGACCTTCGAGCAGTCGGACCTGGCGGTCGAGGTGGTCGAGGACGGACCGGATCCGCGGGTGGTGGTCTCGCTCACCGTCACCAACACCGGTGCGCGCGCGGGGCAGGAGGTCGTGCAGCTCTACGTGGCCGACTCGCGCTGCTCGGTGTCCCGGCCGCAGCAGGAGCTCAAGGCGTTCGCCAAGGTCGCGCTGGAACCCGGCGCTGAGACCCGGGTGGTGCTGGAGCTGGACCGCCGCGCGTTCGCCTTCTGGCACACCCCGCTGGGCCGCTGGGTGGTGGAGGGCGGCGAGTTCGAGCTGCGCGCCGCGGCATCCTCGCGGGACGTCCGGCTGACCTCGACGATCCGGCTGGCCGGGGAGCCGGTGACCGACCCGCTGACCCCGCGGTCCGAGCTGGGTGCCTGGCTGGACCACCCGGTGGCGGGGGAGCTGCTGCGGGAGGCGCTGGCGGCGAGCCCGATGGCGGAGCTGGCGGCGGACCCGCAGCACGCGATGATGCTGCGCCCGTTCCCCGCGGACCGGATCACCCGCTTCCCCGGCGTCCCGCTGACGGTGGAGCAGCTGGAGCGCTGGGCGGAGACCGCGAACACCGCCCAGCGGTAGCCCTGCCACCCGGTGCCCGGCCGGGCCGGGCACCGGGGCGCCGCGCCCCGCATCGAGCCGGTTCCGGGGCGCCCGGCACACTGGGGGTGTGGAGACGGTGAAGAACGCGCGCCCCCGGCTGGAAGCCCCGTCGATCGCGGTGTGCGCGCACGTGGGCATCGGGGCGGACGACGCGGTGGCGCGGGCGGCCCGGGACCGGTTGGGCAACGCCGTGGCGAACTACCGGCGCCGCTGGACGACCGCGGACGGCGACCGCCCGGTGGAGAACCGACTCCTCCCCGGCGACTCCGCCTGACCTAGCAGTCGTCTTTCAACTGGATCTGCGGAGCACTCGGGTGGCGGAACCTCAGCTGTTCCCTCGCTGCGGGATCTTTTTCCCGAGTGGCTCCGCCACGAGGGAAAAAGCTGTCCTCGCGAGGGAACCGCTGAGAACCCGCTGGTGGTCGGTCTGGGTGCGTGGTCGTTGGCTCACCGGCTCCGCCGCCGACAGGACAGGGCACGGACCCGCCGGCCAGGTTCAGGGCAGGCAGTGCGGTTCCGCCACCCGACCCCGAAGCGCCTGAAGTTCACCCGACGACCAGCAGCCACGCCGCCAGCGCCAACAAGGTGGTCAGCAGCACGGGGATGGTCAGCACGATGCCGGTGCGGAAGTAGCGCCCCCACCCGACGTGCAGCCCCCGGCGGTCGAGCACGTGCAGCCACAGCAGCGTGGCGAGGCTCCCGATCGGCGTGATCTTCGGCCCCAGGTCGGAGCCGATCACGTTGGCGTACACCATGGCCTCGTGCGCCAGCCCGGTCGCACCCGCTCCCGCAATGGCCAGCGCCGCGATGAGCACGGTCGGCAGGTTGTTCATGACCGAGGCGAGCACGGCGACGACGACCCCGGTGCCGACGGCGGCGCTGAGCGCCCCGTGCGCGCCGAACCAGCCGAACAGCGCGGCGAGCTCCCGGGTGAGCCCCTGGTTGCGCAGCCCGTAGACGACCAGGTACATCCCGATGCTGAACAGCACGATCTGCCACGGCGCCTCGCGCACCACCGCGCCGACGGGGATCCGCCGCTCCCCCGCTCCGCGGTAGAGGGGGCCGGGCCACCGCGCCGCGACGGACAGCAGCACCACCGCGCCCGCGCCGATCACCGCGGACAGCGGGATCCCCAGCGGTTCGGCCGTGAAGTAGCCGATCAGCAGCAGCACCAGCACGACCCACCCGGCGCGGAAGGTGAGCCGGTCGCGGATCGCGGTGGCGGGTTCGGCGAGCTCGTCCAGCTCGTACTCGCGCGGGATGTCGCGGCGGAAGTACCACAGCAGCACCGCGAGGCTCGCGGCGACGGACACCAGCCCGACCGGCACCATCACCACCGCGTAGCGGGCGAACCCGATGCCGAAGAAGTCCGCGGACACGATGTTGACGAGGTTCGACACCACCAGCGGCAGGCTGCCGGTGTCGGCGACGAATCCGGTGGCGAGCGCGAACCCGAGGGCGGCGGCCGGGCTGAACCGCAGCGCCAGCACGATCTGCAGCACGATGGGCGTGAGGATGAGCGCGGCGCCGTCGTTGGCGAACACCGCCGAGATCGCCGCGCCGAGCAGCACCACGAGCACGAACAGCCGGCGCCCGCGCCCGCCGCCCCAGCGCGCCACGTGCAGCGCCGCCCACTCGAAGAAGCCGGACCCGTCGAGCAGCAGCGAGACGAGCACGATGGCGACGAACGCGAGCGTCGCGTTCCACACCAGCCCGACCACGGTGGGCACGTCGGAGAGCGCGACGACGCCGGTCAGCAGCGCGGCCGCCGCGCCGAGCAGGGCGCTCCACCCGATGCCGAGCCCGCCGGGACGCCGGACCACCAGTGCCAGGGTGAGCACGAAGATCAGCCCGGCGACCACCGTCATCATCAGTTCGACACTCCCGCGCGGCCGCGCTCCGCGCCGACCCGATCCGTCCCGTTCCGCCGGGGAGGTCCGCGCGGCCGCCGCCGCACGCCTACCCGCGGCGCCCGGAGCAGTACACCAGCTCGCCCGGGACCACCCGGGACCGGCCGGTCAGCGCCGCATGGCCGCCGCGAACAGCGGCACGACGCGGTCGAGGGCGTAGGAGGTGCCGACGACGGTGGCGCTGGCGAAGGACTGCGACACCACCTCGTCGGTGAACACCAGGTCCCGCCCGTCCCGCACCGACGGCACCGACCGGTACAGCGGGTCGTCGATGAGGTCCTGCGGGTCGTAGCCGATGGTGGTCATCACGGTCAGGTCCGCGTCGAGCAGGTCCAGCCGCTCGTTCGAGATCGGCACCGAGAACGCGCTGGTCGCCAGTTCCTCCACCCGCGGCGAGTTGCGGAAGCCGAGCGCGCGCATGAAGTCGACCCGGCTGGTGCCCGCCCGGTAGGCGCCGAAGCCGCGGACGGTGCGCGCGCCGACGACGTTGGTGGCGTCGACGAACTCGGGGTGTTCCTGCCTGGCCCGCGCGAACTTCGCGTCCAGGTCGGCGCGCAGCCGCTGCGCCTCCTGCTGCTTGCCGAGCGCGGTGCCGATCAGGTCGAGCTGCTGCTGCCAGGAGGTGGTGTACTGCTCGGCGCCGTCGGGGATGCTGACCACGGGCACGCCGAGCCCGGCGAGCTGGTCGTAGCGGTCCCGCGCGCCGCTGGCCCTGGTGTCCAGGATCAGGTCGGGGGCGAGTCCGGCGAGCCGTTCCATGTTCACTTCGAGGGTGCCGAGCATCGGCGGCGGCGCGGGTTCGTAGCGCTGCTGCACCCACTCCCCCAGTCCGTCGCCGCCGACGCCGAGCCAGTCCGCGGTGCCGACGGGCTGCACGCCGAGCGCGAGCGCGACCTCGGCGTCGCCCCAGCCGAGGGTGACGACCCGCTGCGGCCGCTTCGGGATGGTGACCTCACCGAAGGCGGTGGACACGGTGACCGGGTCCCACCCGTCGTCGCCGCCGGGCGCGGTCGGTGCGGTCGGTGCGGTCGAGCAGCCCGCGACGATCAGGAGCGCGCTGAGCAGGGCGGTGACGAGAGCGGCACCGCGAGGACGGGCAGGCATGGCAACTCCTCTGGACTTAACTTCGCCTACCCTAACTTCCTGATCAGCGCCGCCGTAGATGAAGGCGGTCACACGTCAGACGGTGATCACCACGTTGCGCAGCGGTTCCCCGGCGGCCAGCCGCCCGATGTTGGCGACGACGTCCCGCGCGCGCCCGGCGAAGGTCTGCCGGGTGAGCCCGGAGGAGTGCGGGGTCATCAGCACGTTGCCGAGTTCGTGGAAGGGCAGCGCGCTCGGGTGCTTCACCTCGCCGGGCGCCGGGTAGTCGTACCAGACGTCGATGGCCGCGCCGCCGATCACGCCGTCGCGCAGCGCCTCGTACAGCGCCCGTTCCTCGACGACGGGTCCGCGGCCGACGTTGACGAGCACCGCGTGCTCGCGCATCCGGGCGAGTTCGGCGGCGCCGATCAGCCCGGTGGTCTCCGCGGTCAGCGGGACGGAGAGCACCACGACGTCGGCCGTCTCCAGCAGCGCGTCCAGCCGGTCGATGGTGGCGGCCCACTCCAGCCCTCCGGCGGCGGCGTCCACGTCGCCGCGGCGGGTGACGGCGACGCCCGCGGCTTCGAAGGCCTGGAACCGCCGCCAGGTGAGCTGTCCGATGTGGCCGAAGCCGACGAAGCCGACGGTGGCGCCGGTGAGCGAGTCGAGCCACGGCGCCCGCTGGTCGTAGACCGGGGTGGCCCAGCGGCCTTCGCGCAGCGCCGCGTCCTGCACGCGCAGTTGGCGGCGGACGACGGTGGTCGCGGCGACGACGTGCTCGGCGATGGACTTCTCGTGGTGGAAGGTGTTCGCGACGACCGTCCCGGCGGGCAGCGCGCCGGTGGCGATGCCGTCGGTGCCCGCGCCCGCCGCGTGCACGAGCTTCAGCCGGGTGCCGTGCGCGGCGAGCTCGGCGGGGAGGTCGCCGGAGACGTAGACGTCGGCGTCGGCGATCGCGGCGCGCAGCGCGGCGTCGTCCTGCCGGTCGGGCCAGCGCGCGGTGGTGCCCGCGGGGAGTCCGGCGTCGATCTCGGCACGCAGCGGCAGCAGGTTGGTGTCGGCGATGACGACGTTCAGGCCGGGGGTGGTCATGCGGTCTCCTCACTGGCACCGAGGACGGTGCCGCTGCTCGGGCGGCGCGGTCATCTTCGCAGTCCAGCAGGGTTTTTCGGGCGAATGCGGACGAGGATCACGCGCGGCGCGGTCCGCTGTGGACGGTGGCGCGGGTTGACCGGAGGGCGCACCGGCACTTAGGTTACCGACGGGTAATATCACCGCGTTCCGCACACCTGGAGGAGATCGCCGATGCCCTCGACGCTGGAGCTGTGGCGCAGGCTCTCGCCCCGCCCGCTCGGGACCAGGCTGTTCTCCTGGGGCGTCTGCCTGCGCGCCCCGTACTTCCGCACGGTCCGCCCGCACGTCGTCCGGCTCGAACCGGGCCGGTGCGAGGTGCGGGCGAAGAAGCGCCGCGCGGTGCACAACCACCTCGGCACCTTCCACGCGATCGCCGCGTGCAACGTCGCCGAGATCGCCGCCGGGGTGCTCGCCGAGGCGAGCGTGCCCGCCACGCACCGCTGGATCCCGGTCGGGATGCAGGTGCGCTACGTGGCGAAGGCCGCGACCGACGTGCACGGCATCGCCGAGCTGGACCCGCTGCCGGAGGCCGGCGACGAACCGGCCGAGTGGGTGGTGCCGGTGCGCATCCTCGACACGGCGGGCACCCCGGTCGTCACCGCGGACATCACCGCTCGTCCATGAATGCCTCCGCAGTGGTGTGCAGGCACGGATTCATGCCGACGATCACACTGCTAGGAGCCCGGGTG